>NZ_JBNQTI010000047.1:37197-50706 GCF_050325825.1 Kitasatospora sp. LaBMicrA B282 | reverse complement strand
AGGGGTGGCGGGGGCGGCGGCGGTGGGCCCGGTGGCGGGCGCGGTCACCGGGGAGCCGCCGCTCGGCGGGCGGGCGGCGCCGCCGTCGGGGTCGGGGTCGGTCGCCGCCGCCCCGGGAGTCGGCCGCAGCAGCGGGCGGGTGATCCGGGCCGACGGGTCGGTGCGGTCCGCCGGGGCGGTGATCGGCGCCGGGGTCGCCACGGCGGTGGCCGCAGCGGCGAGCTGGGCGGCGCCGACCGGGATCAGCAGCGAGAGCAGCGCCGGGGCCAGCACGGACGACCGGCGGGAACGGGGTCGAAAGCGAGGACGCGCCGACGGCGGCAACACGAGCGGGGAGGACGAGAACGGGAACTCGACCACGGACGTAGTCCTTCCGACGGCCGGGAACCGACGGCACCCGGCGGGCGGGACTGCTCCGCACCAGCGTCACACAGGCGGCCGCCCCGGGCATGCCGAACCCGGCCCGACACCCGGATCCACTGCGCCGGACGCCGACGCTGCGCTCAACGCCGCAGGTCACGGGCGAGGCGCAGGCGGGTGGCGAGCTCCCCGGGGTCGATCACCGGCGCCGGGTAGTCCGGGCACCCGCCGAGCAGCCAGGGCCGGTGCACCGCCCGCCCCGGGACACCGGCCAGCTCCGGCACCCAGCGGCGCACGTAGCTGCCCTCCGGGTCGTGCCGGTCGGCCTGGAGCAGCGGGTTGAGCACCCGGTTCGGGCGGGTGTCGGTGCCGGTGCCGGCCACCCACTGCCAGTTGAGCTGGTTGTTCGCCAGGTCCCCGTCGACCAGCAGGTCCAGGAAGTGCCGGGCGCCCAGGTGCCAGTCCTGGTAGAGCGTCTTGGCCAGGAAGGAGGCGGTGATCAGCCGGGCCCGGCCCGGCAGCCAGCCCTCCGCGGCCAGCTGGCGCAGCCCGGCGTCCACGATCGGGTAACCGGTGCGGCCCTGCCGCCAGGCCTCCACCTCGCCGGCCCGGTAGGGCCAACGGTCGCCCCGGTCCCGGTAGTTGCGCCAGGCGGCGGCCGGGCGGGCAGCCAGCAGCTGGTGGTGGAAGTCGCGCCAGGCCAGCTGCCGGACGAAGGCGTCGGCCCCCGGGCCGCCGTGCCGCACGGTGTGCCGGAACAGCTCCCCGGCCGACAGGCAGCCGAAGTGCAGGTACGGGGAGAGCCGCGAGGTGCCGTCGGCCGTCAGGTCGTCGGACAGCTCCTGGTAGCGGTCCACCGACCAGGCCCGCCAGCGCCGCCGGGCCTCGCTCTCGCCACCGCGCGGCAGCCGCGGCGAGTCGGGCCGCACCGCGGGCAGCGGCACCCCCGGCACGGCCGCCGGCACCCGCACCGCCCGCGGCACCGGGTGCTGCGGGCGCCGGGCCGCCTGCTCCCAGGCCCGCAGGTAGGGGGTGAAGACGGCGTAGTGGTCCTTGCCGGCCGGGGTCACCTCCCCCGGCGCCAGCGCGGTGAGCGAGGCCCGGTGCACCCGCAGCCGCCCGCCCAGCAGCTGCCGCAACTCCCGCTCGCGGCGGGCGGCGAAGGCGCTGACGCCGGCCGCCAGGTGCACGCTCTGCGCCCCGGTCGCCGCCACCAGCTGCGCCACCTCCTCGGCCGGCCGCCCCTGCCGGACCACCAGCCGGCCGCCGAGCCGCCGTAGCCCGGCATCCAGGTCGACCAGGCAGTCCACCAGGAAGGCCATCCGGTTGGGCACCGCGAAACCGGTGGCAGCCAGCTCCCGGTCCAGCACGAAGAGCGGCACCACCTGCTCCGCACCGGTCACGGCGGCGTGCAGCACCGGGTTGTCGTGCAGCCGCAGGTCCTGGGTGAAGAGCGCGATGCTGACGGTCATCTCTGGCGGGGTCCTCGGCTCGGGCGGCTCGGCGTCCCGGACAGGCCATCAGACTCCCGCCCGCACCACCCGGTCCGCCGCCTCGGCGGGTTGTTCGAGGCGGCCGAGGGGACCGGTCAACCCGCGTACGTCTGAACGGTCTTGACGCCTACCAGGACCACCGCGAGGAGCAGGTAGCCGCGCAGGGTCAGCAGGCCGGCCTTGCGCAGGGCCGAGAACGCCGGCCGGGGCAGGGTCTCCAGGGCCGGAGTGCGCCAGGTGGTCCGGTCGTGTTCCAGGGTCGCCCTGCGCTCGGTCCGGTTGAGCGGGGAGCCGTCCCGGTGCTGGACCTGCATCAGCCAGACCTCGCTGGCGGCCAGGGTGGCGACGCTCGGTTTGGCATGGCGGGCCGTGAAGGCCGCCATCCGGGCCAACTGCTCCGTGTACTGCATGTGGAGCATCACCAGGACGCCGCCGACCAGGCCCAGCAGGGCGCCCGCGGCGAATCCCAGGGCCAGCTCGGTGGTGGTGATGTCGGGGAAGAACGTCGTCGCGGTGAGGGCCAGCGAGAGCAGCACCAGGATCCAGACGATGACGCCGGCCGCGACGTTCTGCCGGGTGGTGTTGACCCACGGGCCGAGCACCGGGCGGTCGTTGCAGAGCAGCAGCAGGAACACGGTGGCCGAGGGCAGCAGGACCCCGGCCAGCGCCTGGACGCCCTGCACGATCAGGCCCTGCACGTGGGCGTCGGAGGTGAGCGTGACGACCGAGGCCAGGCCGATCAGCGCCGCGTAGCCGAGGTAGAAGAGCGGCGCCTCGCCGACCCGCCAGTGCAGCGAGTGCCGCCGGCGGAAGGTGTCGCCGAGGGTGTACGTGGTGGCGAGGCCGACGGCGTTGGCGCCGATCAGCGAGGCGTCGAAGAGCACCAGGGCGAACAGCGCGCCGGCCGCCCGGCCGCGGTGCGCCCGCAGGCCGTCGACGACCCCGCCCGCGTCGGTGAAGTGGCCGAACAGGTCGGTGCCCCGGAAGGCGAAGGCCGCGGTGGCCATGATCGCGACGGCGCCGAGCGTGACGGCCGCGATGCC
The DNA here is from genome assembly GCF_050325825.1 of Kitasatospora sp. LaBMicrA B282. NCBI lineage: Bacteria > Bacillati > Actinomycetota > Actinomycetes > Kitasatosporales > Streptomycetaceae > Kitasatospora > Kitasatospora sp. LaBMicrA B282. Next base: position 47,810 of record NZ_JBNQTI010000047.1, on the reverse strand, counting down.
GATCCACAGGTCCGCGCGCTCGTAGCGGATCCAGCGCGGGGTGATCCGCTTGTCGACCACGTTGGACTGCTGGAAGAACAACTGCCAGGGCGCCACCGTGGTCCCGACGATGGACACGATCACCAGCAGCAGCGTCGAGTCGAGGCCGCCGGGGAACTGCGGCACGATCCCCGCCGCGGTGTCGCCGAGCCCCGGGTGCACGAGCAGGACCATCGGGAGCATGACCACGTTCAGGGCGATCAGCGCGAAGAGGAACCGCTCCCAGCGCCGGAACGACCCACCGGCCACCACCGCGAACAGCAGCACGGCCGCGAGCGGCACCGAGACGGGCGTCGGCACACCGAAGTGGTCCAGCGCCTGGGAGACCCCGATGAACTCGGTGACCAGGGTGAGCGCGTTGACCAGGAACAGGTCCCCCACGCTGAACATCCCCCAGAACCGGCCGAACCGCTGGAAGATCAGCCGGGCGTGGCCGACCCCGGTGACCGCGCCGAGGCGCACCACCATCTCCTGGTTGACGTAGAGCACCGGGACCAGCAGGGCCAGCGTCCACAGCAGGCTCATGCCGTAGTCCTGGCCGGCCTGGGCGTAGGTCGCGACTCCGCCGGCGTCGTTGTCGCCGACCATGACGATCAGACCGGGGCCCATGATGACCAGCAGCGCCCGCAACCGTTGTGCCGGCGACCGGCGGCTGCCGCTGTCGTGCCGCCCGATCGATCCGAGCGCGCCGACGATGTCGCCGACGTGGGCGCTGTCCAGCACCGCACCGGCGGCGGCCGCGGCCGGCCCAGGTGTCGAGCCGTCACGCCCGGGTGCTCGTGTGCGGTTCGGGCGGGCGGCGTGGAAGGCCATCACTCATCCTTCTCGACGGCGGTGACTGCGACCGGAACGACGCTACGGGCCGAATGTTCCGATCGGCTGAACACTTCGCGGACCGCGCATCACAACGGCCTCACGCGCCGTGCCGCCGGGGGGATCCCCCCGGGGGGGGGGGCCCCCCCGCCGTCACACCTGCAGCACGATCTTCCCCACCTGCTCGCCCGCCTCCAGGGCCCGGTGCGCCTCGGCCGCGTCGGCGATCGGCAGCACCCGGTCGATCACCGGCTTCACCACCCCCGACTCCAGCAGCGGCCAGACGTGCTCGCGCACCGCCGCCACGATCGCCGCCTTCTCCGCCAACGGGCGCGGCCGCAGCGAGGTCGCCACCACCGCACCGCGCTTGGCGAGCAGCTTGCCCAGGTCCAACTCACCGGTGCGCCCGCCCTGCAGACCGATGATCACCAGCCGCCCCGCCATCGCCAGCGCGTCCACGTTCCGCGGCAGGTACTTGGCGCCCATGATGTCCAGGATCACGTCCACCCCGTGGCCGTCGGTCGCCTCCCGGACGGCCGCCACGAAGTCCTGCTCCCGGTAGTTCACCAGGACGTCGGCGCCCAACTCCCGGCAGCGGGCCAGCTTCTTGTCGCTGCCCGCGGTGACCACCACCTTCGCCCCCACCGCCTTGGCCAGCTGGATCGCCATCGTCCCGATCCCGCTCGCCCCGCCGTGCAGCAGCACCGTCTCCCCGGGCCGCAGGTGGGCCACCATGAAGACGTTCGACCAGACCGTGGTGGCGACCTCCGGCAGCGCGGCGGCGGCCACCAGGCCCAGGCCGCGCGGGATCGGCAGCAGCTGGCCGACCGGCACGGCGACCTTCTCCGCGTAACCGCCGCCGGCCAGCAGCGCGCAGACCTCGTCGCCGACCGCCCAGCCGGCGACGCCGGGGCCCAGCGCGACGATCCGCCCGGAGCACTCCAGCCCCGGGTAGGCGGAGGCGCCGGGCGGCGGGGCGTAGTGGCCCTGGCGCTGCAGGGTATCCGCCCGGTTGACCGCGGTGGCGGCGACCTCGACCAGGACCTCGCCCTCGGCGGGCACCGGGTCCTCCACCTTGGCCCAGACGAGTGCTTCGGGACCGCCGGGCTCGGGAATCGTGATTGCGTACATGGCTCGAAGCTACTCGCCGATCCGCCGGGGCGGCAGCAGGGTCACGCGGCGTGCCGACCGGAGCGGGCGCCGCGGCTGCGGCACCGGGTCGGGCGGCGCCGCAGCCGCCCTCCGGCGGCCGCCGGTGCCGGCCCGGAGGCCGGTGCCCCGACCCACAACTGACGGATCATCAGCCGTGCGACAATGCGCGTACCGACCCTCGCGAGGAAGAGCCGCCGTGCGCGACGACACTATCGTTCAGTTCCTGGACCGCCTGGCCGATCGGGTTCCCGCCCCGGGCGGCGGCGCGTCCGCCGCGCTGCACGCCGCGCAGGCCGGCGCGCTGCTGGCGATGGTGGCCCGGTACAGCACCGGCGAGAAGTACGCGGCCCACCAGGCGGTGGTGGAGCGGATCATCCGGGAGGCCGACGCGCTGCGCGCCCGTGCGCTGACCCTGGCCGAGCAGGACGCCGCCGCCTTCACCGCCGTCGCCGACGCCTACCGGCTGCCCAGGCACGACGACGCCGCCAGGGCCGCCCGCTCGGCCGCGATCAGCGAGGCGCTGGTCGGCGCCGCCCGCCCGCCGGCCGAGGTGATCACCGTCGCGCTGGACGCGGTCGAACTGGCCGAGGCGCTGCTGCCGATCGGCAATCCCAACGTGGTCACCGACATCGCGGCCGCCGCCGAGGCGGCCCGCGCCGCGGCCGCCACCGCCCGGGTCAACGTGGAGGTCAACCTGGCCGGCATCCGCGCGGAGCGCACCCGGGAGGCCCTGCTGGCCGACACCGCCCGGGTCGACGAGATCGCCGCCCGCGCCGAGCGGATCACCGCCGCCGTCCGGACGGAGCTCGCCAAGTGACCGCCGCCGAGCTCTCCGGCGCCGAACTCGCCGCCACCGTCCGGGCCGAGGCCACCGCCCGGGCCGCCGAGCTGACCGCCGCCGGTCGCCCGCCCACGCTGGCCGTGGTGACCGCCACCGCCGACCGGTCGAGTGCCTGGTACGTCCGCTCGATCGTCCGCGCGGCCGAGCGCTGCGGCCTGGCCTGCGCGGTGCACGACCTCGGCCCGGACGCCGAGCCCGCCGCGATCGCCGCCGAACTGGCCCGGCTGAGCGCCGACCGCGCGGTGCACGGCGTGATGCTGCAGACCCCGCTGCCGGCCGGCACCAGCCTGGAGGAGCTGGCCCTGTCGATCGCCGTCGAGAAGGACGTGGACGGCGCCAACCCGCTCTCGCTGGGCCGCCTCGCCAGCGGTCTGCCCGCCTTCGCCCCGGCCACCGCCGAGGCCGTGGTGGCGCTGCTGGACCACCACAAGGTCGAGCTGAGCGGCCGGCACGCCGTGGTGGTGGGCCGCTCCACGGTGGTCGGCAAACCGGCCGCCCACCTGCTGCTGGACCGGGACGCCACGGTGACGGTCTGCCACTCGCGCACCCGCGAGCTGGCCGCGGTCACCGGCACCGCGGACGTGCTGGTCGCGGCGGTGGGCCGGCCCGGGCTGATCACGGCCGGGCACGTCCGCCCGGGCGCGGTGGTGATCGACGTGGGCACCAACCCGACCCCGGAGGGCGGGCTGGTCGGCGACGTGGCGCCGGACGCCGCCGAGCGGGCCGGCGCGTTGACCCCGGTGCCGGGCGGCGTCGGCCCGGTCACCACCGCGCTGCTGCTGCGGCACACGGTGCTGGCCGCCGAGCGGGCCGGCGTCGCGCGCGGCTGACGCCGGGTCCCGTTCGCGCGGCTCAGTCCCGCTCGGGCCGGGCCGCGCGCTGGATGGTGATCACCCGGTCGGTCGACTGCAGCACCGCGGCCTCGGGGTCGGCGAAGTCGAGCACCCGCCGGCCCCGGACCACCGCGACCACCAGGTCCGAGCAGGTCCGCGGGCTCTGCCCGGCCTCGGCCCGGGTCACCGGGCGCTCCACCACGTTCAGCCCGCGGCCGTAGGTGAGCAGGTCCTCCATCACCGCGCCGGCGTGCGGGCTGAGCATCGACATGCCGAGCAGCCGGCCGGCCGAACTGGAACTGGTCACCACCACGTCCGCGCCGCTCTGCCGCAGCAGCGGGGCGTTCTCGTCCTCGCGGACCGCGGCCACCAGGGTGGCCGCCTTGTTCAGCTGGCGCACCGTCAGGGCCACCAGCACCGCGGTGTCGTCCCGCTCGGTGGCCACCACCACCTGGGCCGCCCTGGGCAGTTGGGCACGGAGCAGGGTGTCGGTCCGGGTCGCGTCGCCGACCACGCCGACCAGCCCGTCCGCGGTGGCGTGCTCCACCACCCGGCGCTGCGGGTCGACCACCACGATCGACTCCTTGGCCACCCCCTGGCCGAGCAGCGTCTGCACCGCGCTGCGGCCCTTGGTGCCGTAGCCGACGATCACCGCGTGGTCGTGCACCGCTGACCTCCAGCGTCCGATCCGCCACTGCCGGCGGGTCCGTTCGGCCAGCACCTCCAGCGTGGTGCCGACCAAGATGATCAGGAAGACCACGCGCAGCGGCGTGATCACCAGGATGTTGGCCAGCCGGGCGCCGTCGCTCACCGGCGTGATGTCACCGTAGCCGGTGGTGGAGAGCGTGACGGTGGCGTAGTACGCGGCGTCCAGCAGGGAGAGCGTGGCGTGCGCGTTGTCGTGGTAGCCGGCCCGGTCCAGGTAGACGATCAGCGTGGTGGCCAGCAGCACCGTCAGCGCGACCGCCATCCGCAGCCCGACCTGGCGCAGCGGCGGCGCAGCACCCCGGGCGGGCAGCTGGACCAGGCCGTCCGGCTCCGCGCCCCTCACCCCGGGACCGCCAGCAGCTCCACCCGCTCCCCGGCCGCCAGCCCGCCCGGCGGCACCACCGCGAGCGCCTCGGCCAGCGCCAGACCGCGCAGCATCGCCGGGCCGTCGAAGGCCAGCGGCACCGGCCCGTCCGCGGTCAGCCGCACCGGCAGCAGCCGGGTGTCGGACGGGTGCCCGGCCAGCGCGGCGCCGAGCCGGGCGAACCGACCGGACGTCACCGGCGCGCCGGTCAGCGCCGCCAGCAGCGGCAGCGCCAGGGTGACCGTGCCGGCCACCGCGGCCAGCGGGTTGCCGGGCAGCCCGACCAGGTGGCGCACTGGGCCGCCGGGCACCGCCGGCGGCAGCTCGGCCAGCAGCATCGGGTGGCCGGGACGCACCGCGACCCCGTCCACCAGCAGCCGCGCCCCGCTCTCGGTGAGCGCCGCGTGCAGGAAGTCCACCGGCCCCGCCGCCGTCCCGCCGGTGGTGACCACCACCTCCGCCGTCGAGTGGCGCACCGCGTCCCGCAGCAGCGCGAAGTCGTCGCGCACCGCGCGGCGGCCGAGCAGCTCGGCGCCCGCCGCGGCCAGCCAGGGCGTCAGCAGCGGGCCGAGCGCGTCCCGCACCCGGCCCGGGCCCGGCAGCCCGGACTCCAGCAGCTCGTCGCCGAGCACCAGCAGCTCCACGGTGGGCCGACGACGCACCGTCAGGCTGTCGTAGCCGCAGGCGGCGGCCAGGCCCAGCACGGGCGCGCTGACCCGGGTCCCGGCCGGCAGCAGCTCCTCGCCGCGGCGGCACTCCTGCGCGCGCGGGCGGACGTCCTGCCCGGGCACCGGCGCACCGGGCACCGTCGCGTGCAGCATCCCGGCGCGGCGCTCCTGGGGGCGCTCGGCGTGCTCCACCCGGCCGTGCTCGCGGCGCAGCACCGCGTCGGCGCCCGGGGGCAGTTGGGCGCCGGTGGCGATCCCGGTGGCCCAGCCGTCGGCCAGCGGGGGCGGGGTGCGGCCCGCCAGCACCCGGCCGGCCAGCCGCCACGGTCCGGGGCCGGCCACCGCCCAGCCGTCCATCGCCGAGGTGTCGAAGGCGGGCAGATCGGTGAGCGCGGCCAGCGGCTCGGCCAGGATCCGGCCGAGCGCGGCGGCCGGCTCGCAGACCTCGGCCGGCTGCGGCCGGTGCGGGGCCCGCCCGGCGATCGCGCGGGCCCGCGGCCAGGGCGCCACCGGGGTCGGGGTGGCCGTGCCGGTCGTGTCCAACGGGGGCGCGGCGGCGCTCACGGCCGGGTCCCGGGTTCCGACTCTGCGCCCGGGTCGGCGCCCGGGTCGGCGCCCGGGTCGTCGGCCGCCCGCTCGGCGGCCCACCGCTCGGCCAACGCGGTCAGCCGGGCCACCGCGACGCCGACCGCCGCCGGCCCGCCGCCGTGCGCGGCGGCGGCGTAGCCGGCCAGGAAGGTGGTCAGCGGCGCAGCCGGGCGGTCCACCCCGTGCGCGACCACCCGGGCCAGATCGAGCAGTTCGCGGATGTCGGCCTTCGGGTCGATCCCCAGCTCGGCCGCGGCCTCGGCCATCCAGTCGTCCAGCGTGCGTTCCATGGTGGTCCATGCTGCCTGATCCACGGCCCGCTGCCGTGTCGCGCGGATGAGCGAAGCGGGTCGTTTCGCTCACCACGCCCGAACGGCGTCGGTGAGGTGCGCCGGTCCCCCGGCCCGGCAGCCCGCGCCCGGGCCGTCCAGCTGCCCCCACCAGAGCCGCTCAACCGCCCGCGCCCAGCCCGCGCCCAGCCTGTGCTCAGCCGCTTACGCCCAAGCCGCTCAACCGCCCCCGCCCGGGCCCTCGCGTTCGGCCCGGCGGCGGGCCCGCTCCAGGTCGTCCCAGGTGTCGCAGTCCACCGCCACCGCGTCGGGGTCGGCCAGCCGGGTGGTGCGCAGCGTGCCGGTCAGCGCCCGCAACGGCTTCCCGGCCGGCTCGCCCAGGCGGGCGAGCGCGGACCGCAGCGCGGCGGTCCGGTAAGCGGCCGCCAGCGGCTGCTCGCGCCCCTCGGCGTCGACCAGCACCGCGGCGTCCACCTCCCGCTCGCCGCTGGCGGCCACGGCCGCCACCAGCCGGCGCACCGTGCGGGCGTCCAGGAACGGCAGGTCGGCGGCGAGCAGCAGCACCACCGCCGCGCCCGGCTCCGGGTCGGCCAGTGCGGCGGCGACGGCGGCCACCGGTCCCCCGCCGGGCGGCTGCTCCCGGGTCCACCGTGGGCCACCCGCCGGCGGGTCGGCCGGCGCGGGCCCCACCACCACCGTGCGGCCGGCCCCCGCACAGGCGGCGAGCACCCGGTCCAGCAGGCTTCGCCCGCCCACCGTCAGCCGTGGCTTGTCCACTCCGCCGAGCCGCCGGGCCGCCCCGCCGGCCAGCACGATCGCGTCGTAGGGCGGCAGTGCGCCGCCCGCGCCCCCACTGGTCATGACCCCAGTATCGGCCGCCCCGCTACCGCCCCTCGTCCGCCCCGTCCGCCCCGCCCGCCTCGCCCGCCCACTCGTCCGGCTCCGCGCCGGCCCGTCCCGCCTCCGCCGCCTCGGTCGCCTCGGTCGCCTGCGCGGCCCGCGTGACCGCCCCCGCCGCCCCGGTGGTCAGCACCGCCGGCAGGGTCAGCTCGCCGTACCGCTCACCGACCGCGGCGACCAGCGCCTCCGGGTCGTCCGGGTGCTCGGCCAGCAGCCGGTCGAAGTCCTGGAGGTACTCCCCGGTGAAGGCGAGCACCGGGGCCGCGTCGTCGACCTGGTCCGGCGCCCGGTGGCCGGCGATCACCCACTGCGGGTCCAGCTCGGCGATCCGGCCCAGGTTGTGGATCCAGGCGGTGCGCTGCCCGGGGGTGGTCTCGGCGGTCCACACGTGGGTGCCGTTCCAGGCCAGGTCGCCGGCGATCACGGTGCGGGCGCTGGGCACGTGCACCACCGTGCTGGCGGCGCAGTCGCCCTGACCGAGCATCAGCACCCGGATCAGCTGGCGGTCGAGCATCAACGGCTGCGGCCGCAACGGCATGGGCAGCACCGGGGTGTCCGGGATGTCGTCGCCGTGCACCGCCCGCCACCGCCGCACCTGGTCGGCCGCCGTGGCGGCGATCGCGGCCACCACCGGCGGGGCGGCCAGCACGTGGGCCTGCGGGAAGAGCCGCAGCACCTCGTCGGCGCCGAAGTAGTGGTCGGCGTGCGCGTGGGTGATCACCACGGCCAGCAGGTTGCGGCCCTTGCCGGCGATCCACTCGGCCAGCTCGCGACCGGCGCTGCGGGTCAGTTGGGCGTCCACCAGGATCGCGTCACGCTGACCGATGATCAGACTGGAGGTGGCGAAGTACGCCGACTCGGGACCGGTGAAGACCTCCACCGCCAGCGGCGGTGCGGGCTGCGCCACCGCCGCGCCCGCCGGGACCGGGGCCAGCCCCCGCCGGTCGATACCGGTCCCCGCGGCCGGCTGATTCGGCGACGGGGACGGCGGAGGCGACGACGTCACGGGTTCTCCCTGCTCGGCGGCTCACCCCGGCCCCGGGCCGGGCGGGGACACTGTCGGCACCAGCATGGAAGGCGACCCCCGCCGCTGCCCGGCAGGCGCGCCCGGGCGGGTGAGCCCGCGCGACACGCCGCCGGCGCTCGGGTCCCCGCCGACAGCCCCTCACCTGTCCGTTCCGATCACCCGTCCGTGCGGACCAGCCCCAGCTCCGTCCAGCGCACCGCGCCGCGCCCGTGCAGGTCGCCCCGCTCGCCGCGGTGCACCAGGCGCAGCCCCGCCGCCGCGGCCTGGGCGACCACCTCGGCCCCCGGCACCTCGAACATCCGCCGCCCGGCCGGCACCGGGCCGTGCCGCAGGGTCAGCACCAGGCAGCCGCCGGGCGCCAGCAGCCCCGCCACGGTCAGCATCGCCGCCGCCCGCTCGGCCGGCGCCAGGTGCATCCAGACCGCGGTGAGCATGACCAGGTCGTACCGCTCCGCCTCCGCCGCCAGCCTGGCCAGCCCGGGCAGCGCGTCGTCGACCCAGCGGATCCCGGCCGCCGGGTGCAGCCGCGCACCGTGCGCGCGCAGCTCCGCGACCGGCTCCACCGCGGTGACCCGGTGCCCGAGCGCGGCCAGCGCCGCGGCGTCGCGCCCGGTGCCGGCGCCCAGGTCGAGCACCCGGGCGGGCGCGCTCGGCAGCAGGTGCAGCACCTCGCGGTGCACCTGCGCGAAGCTCACCGCCTCGTACTGCTCGGCCAGCGCGTCGGCCTCCTCCCGGTACCCCGCGGTGCCGGGTACCGGCCGGTCGTCCGTCTCCGTCATCCGGGTCTCCGTCATCCGGCCAGATTAGGGATCACCGACCCATCGGGGACACCCCTACCCACGTCGCCCCTACCTACGGCTGACCGATTCCGGCCGCCGCCGCGCTCCGTACCGTCGGAGACACCAGACACCAGACACCAGACACCAGACGCCAAACACCGAAGACCCAACACCCAACACCGACCGCCCCGACACCGGAGGACACCATGACCGCGTACGCCCTCGGCCACCTGCACACCGTCGACTTCAACGCCGAGATCGTCGAGTACCTGGAGCGGATCGACGCCACCCTGGACGCGTTCGGCGGCCGCTTCCTGGTCCACGGCAACCCGATCGACCTGCGCGAGGGCAGCTGGGCCGGCGACCTGGTGATCATCGAGTTCCCCGACCTGGAGCTGGCCCGGGCCTGGTACGACTCCCCCGCCTACCGGGACATCCTGGCGCTGCGCACCGAGAACGCGGTCTGCGACGTGCTGCTGGTCGGCGGCGTCGGCGCCGGCTACCGGGCGGCCGCGAGCCTCGCCGCCCACTGACGGCCGATCCGCGAGCCGGTCCTGTCACATCGGGGAAGTCCCAAACGTCACCCCTCTGACGAAAGTCGATGGGAGAATGTGACCGATGGACGAGATGAACTTCCTGGCGGACCGCTTCGAGGCCGACCGGCCCCATCTGCGGGCGGTCGCCTATCGGATCCTCGGCTCGATGAGCGAGGCCGAGGACGCGGTCCAGGAGGCCTGGCTGCGGCTCAGCCGCTCCGACACCAGCGAGGTCACCAACCTCAGCGGCTGGCTGACCACGGTGGTCGGGCGGGTCTGCCTGGACCAGCTGCGCACCCGGAAGTCCCGGCACGAGCGACCGCTCGACGACGACGGCTACGAGCGGCTGCCCGACCCGGCCGTCACCCCCCTGGACAGCGACCCCGAGCAGCAGGCGCTGCTGGCGGACTCGGTCGGCCTCGCGTTGCTGGTCGTGCTGGACACCCTGGCCCCGGCCGAGCGGCTCGCCTTCGTGCTGCACGACATGTTCGCGGTCTCCTTCGACGAGATCGCGCCGATCGTGGACCGCACCCCCGCCGCCGCCCGCCAACTGGCCTCCCGGGCCCGGCGCCGGGTGCAGGGGGCCGCCCCCGCCACCACCGCCGACCTCTCCCGCCAGCGCCGGGTCGCCGACGCCTGGCTGGCCGCCTCCCGCGGCGGCGACTTCGAGGAACTGCTCGAACTGCTCGACCCGGACGTGGTGATGCGGGTGGACACCGGCGCGGTCGGCGGCCGCTGGCTGGTCCGCGGCGCCCAGGAGGTGCTCAGCCGGGCCCGCACCTTCTCGCACCTGGCCGAGTTCGGCCACGCGGTGCTGGTCAACGGCACCATCGGCCTGCTCACCACGCCGGACGGCAAGCCGTTCTCGCTCACCACCTTCACCATCCGGGAGGACCGGATCGCCCAGATCGAGATCATCACCGCCCCCGAGCGGCTGGCCGAACTGCAGCTGATCGAGCTCAGCTGACGGCGCACCGGATGACCTGAGGGCGGCGGCCGGCAGGCCGGTCGGCTCCAGCGCGGTGAGCGCCGCGTCCAGCCAGCCGAGCTGGTGCGGCCCCAGCAGCCGGCGCCG
>NZ_JBNQTI010000047.1:0-37187 GCF_050325825.1 Kitasatospora sp. LaBMicrA B282 | reverse complement strand
CCCCCCCCCCCCCCCCCCCCCCCCCCCCCCCCCCCCCCCCCCCCCCCCCCCCCCCCCCCCCCCCCCCCCCCCCGCCCGTCATTCCGGTCACACCTCCCCTGCCCCCTCGCGGCCGGCCCCCTCGCGGTCCACCAGGACCTGCACCCCGTCCAGCACCCGGTCGAGGCCGAACTCCAGCGGATCGACGGCGCTGGGCGCGAAGCCGCCCGCCTCGATCGACCGGGCCAGCGCCGGGAACCGGTGCGCCTCCCGGGCCAGCAGCTCGCCGCTGAGGCGCTCCCACTCCTCGCCGTCCTGCTGGTCGTAGTCGACCACTTCCTGGGTCAGGGTCCGCACCAGGCCGGCCACCAGGACGAAGACCCGGTGCTGGGCGGCGGCCGGCAGGCCGGTCGGCTCCAGCGCGGTGAGCGCCGCGTCCAGCCAGCCGAGCTGGTGCGGCCCCAGCAGCCGGCGCCGCATCGCGGTGGCCGCCAGCAGCCACGGGTGCGCCCGGAAGGCCCCCGCGGAGCAGCGCACCCACAACGCCAGCCGCTCCCGCCAGCCGTCACCCGCCGCCGTCACGTCGGGGACCTCGGCCAGCACCGACTCCACCATCAGCTCGACCAGTTCGGCCTTGCCCGGTACGTAGCGGTACAGCGCCATCGCCGAGACGCCGAACTCGCCGGCCACCTTGCTCATCGACACCGCGTCCAGGCCCTCGGCGTCGGCGAGGGCGACGGCGGCCGCCGCGATCCGCTGCGGGGACAGGCTCGGCTTCGGCCCGCGACTGGGCGGCTCCTGCTCGCCCCAGAGCAGCGCGAGGCCGGCGCGCAGGTCACGGGGCTTCTCCTTGGGCATCTGGCCCTCCTTCCGATGACGGCCGGCGGATGCCCGTTGACACCCACCACCAACTGTATATACCGTAAACGCATCCGCTGACGCGGTAAACAGTTTAGGGGAGAAACTCATCATGCTCGCTACGCTCGTCACCGCCTCCGTCGCCACCGCGATCGCCGCCCCCGCCGCCGGGATGCTCGGCTACCGCCGGCTCAAGCGGTCCGCCAACGCCAGGAAGCTGCGGATCACCAGCCCCAACGGGATCGACCAGTCCGGCTTCGTCCGGATCGGAGGCCTGGACCAGTGGGTCTCGATCCGCGGCGAGGACCTCGCCAACCCGGTGATCCTGGAGATCCTGGGCGGCCCCGGCGCCTCCAACCTGGTCTTCATCCCGCGCACCCGGGCCTGGGAGAAGCACTTCACCATCGTCCGCTGGGACATGCGCGGCGCCGGCCACACCTTCGCCGCCGCCCCCGCCGACCAGGGCGAACTGAGCCTGGACCTGCTGCACCGCGACGCCCTGGAGGTCACCGAGCACGTGCGCACCCGGCTCGGCGTCGACAAGCTCCTGCTGGTCGCCAACTCCTTCGGCACCGTGCTCGGGCTGCGCCTGGCGCGCAACCACCCCGAGCTGTACTCCGGTTACGTCGGCACCGACCAGAACATCATCGACGGCGGCCGGGAGCGCTCGGCCTACCACGCCCTGGTCGAGCGGCTGCGCACCGCGGGCAAGCGCAAGGAGCTGGCGGCGGTGCTCGCGATGGGCGAGTCCGACGCGACCCCGACCACCGCCCAACTCGCCGAGTACAACAAGCTGGTGCTCACCACCGACCCGCTCTCCTACGACACCATGAAGACCGTGGTGATCCGCTCGCTCTGGTTCTCGCCCCTGCACACCCTGCGCGGCCTGCGCAGCTACCTGAAGGCCATGACCTTCTCCGAGCCGCTCGCCCTGACCGCCCGCACGGTCGACGAGCGCGCCGAGGGCACCGACTTCCGGCTCCCGTTCTTCGTCTTCCAGGGCGACGGCGACGTGCTCACCCCGCCGGCCCCGGCCAAGCGCTTCTTCGACGAAGTGACCGCCCCGGTCAAGGAGTTCGCCCTGATCCGGAACGCCAGCCACTTCGCGGCCTTCCGCCACCCCGACCAGTTCCTCGACCTGATGCTCACCAAGGTCCGCCCGGCCATCACCACCACGCCGACCACCCGTTGACCCCCCACCTCACCCCGACCACCGCACCGGATACCCGGCCTGGTAGGCCAACCGCTCCTCGGCCCCCGCCGCGATCCTGGTCAACTCGTCGTCCAGCCGCAGGAACTCCTCCCAGACGGGGGCCCCTGCGGCCCGGACCAGCTCGGCCACCACCAGGTCCTCCAGCTCGGCCACCCGCTTGCCCTTCCACACCTTGTCGGCCAGGCTCACCAGCAGGTCCTCGACCCCCACGCCCGGCTCCGCCCAGGCCGCGTGCGTCCCCGCGAAACGCGCCGACTCCGGCGCCACCCCGTGCGCCAGCAGCAACTCCCGTCCCGCCTCCTCGTGCTGCGAGCCCGGCCCGGACAGCTCCGCCGGCCACACGGTCTTCCCGATGTCATGGGTCGCGGCTCCGAAGAGCACCGCCGCCCGGTCGAACCCCAGCTGCGGGCAGGCGACTTCCAGCCACTCCACCAGCTGCCCCGCCACCTCGTGCACCGCCCGCAGGTGGGCCACCAACCGCGGCGGAGCCGCCAGCTCCCCCAACAGCTCAGCCACCGCCTCGGGCAACGGCCGCAGCCCGCCCCAGGTCCGGTCCTCCGCCAGTGCGATCGACAGTACGTCCAAGCTCGTTGACATCGGCTCAGGCTACCCAGCCGGGAAGACCCGACCGAGGTGGTACCGCAGCACCGCCACCGCCTCGTCCGCCGTCCGCTGGCCCATCCGTACCGCCAGGCGGGTGAGCGCCGCGAGCAGCAACTGCTCCTTGGTGTCGAACTGCTGCGGTTCGTCGCCGCCCAGAGCGCGCACTGACGAGCTTCCCGAGCCACGCTGGTCCTTGCACCGGGACACCCACGGACGGAAGGCCGGACCATGCGGAAACTGATCTACGGCATGAACCTGACTCTGGACGGCTACATCGCCGCGGCCGGCGACGACATCGGCTGGACCGGCCCGCCGACCCCCGAGCTGTTCCAGTGGTGGCTCGACCACGAGCAGGCGAGTGCCATGTCGCTGTACGGGCGCAAGCTGTGGGAGACGATGAGCTCCTACTGGCCGACCGGCGACCAGCAGCCCGGCGCCACCCCGGCGGAGATCGAGTTCGCGCGGACCTGGCGGAACACGCCGAAGGTGGTGTTCTCCTCGACGATCGACACGGTCGACTGGAACACCCGCCTGGTCACCGGCGACGCGATCGCCGAGATCACCCGGCTCAAGGCCGAGGACGGCGGCCCGATGAACATCGGCGGCGCCACGCTCGCCGGGGCGGCCATGCGCGCCGGGCTGATCGACGAGTACGTGATCGCCGCCCATCCGGTCCTGGTGGGCGGCGGCACGCCGTTCTTCACCGCGCTGGACGGCTGGGTGCACCTGAACCTGGTGGAGACCCGGACCTTTCCCGGCGGCGTGGTCCTGACCAGGTACGAGACGCGGCACTGAGCACGGCGCCGCGTTTGTAGGTTCTCAGCCTCGATGTCATGTGACCGATTGGGCGACCTGCGCCTTCGGCCCGGTCTCAATCGGATGGCATGGCTCCGAATTCTCAGTTGCGTGACAGATCCTCTCGGCTGCGGTGCTTCCTCAGCGGGCGGTCGAGAGGCGCTCGCAAGGCGGGCGAGGTCAGTTCCAGGTCACGATTGTCGCGGCCGTCGAGCATGTGGTTGAGCCAGCGTTCGTACCAGGCCAGGAAGTCGGTGGCCGACGAGACGTTGGGGCCCCAGAAGCCGTCGGCGTTGCCAGTGACGACGCGGCCAGCCAGTGGACCGGTGATGCCGAGAAGCACCAGGTCGGCGCACCCTGCCTCGATGATGTGCAGGAAAAGGTCGCTTCGATGAGGCGGGCCGCCGGCGAGCGTGAAACCCCGAGTGCGGTTGGGCTCGCCTCTGGGGTCCATCGTGAACAGCCGACATGACTGCAGCGGCATCAGGCCGTAGAAAGGCGATGCCCCGCCCCCGCCCAGCGTGGTCAGGAAACTGCGGTAGGGATTGGGTAATTCGATGTGGTGGTCGGCCTCGAACTCAGCGACCTTCGCGTCCGGCAACGGGGGTTCGAGGCGGAACCCATGCTTCTCTTCACCGAAGGAGTGGCTTCGCAGCGCGGCATAGGGCACCATCGCCAGCTTGCGTCGGATGCGGGTAGTCCGAGACTCCATGTAAACCCCCCTCTCCTCCCACACGACGCATTTCACATGCCCTGGTCCCCTCCGTTGCAGCCAGCGATGGCTTATCACATAGCCCGAACTACCCGGGCCCTGCCATGCGTACGGAAGCCGAGTTCGTGTCGGTAAATCTCGGGCATCCGATAGCGCCCATCGGTGTCCCTAGCCAGTGCACCCCACTGTTCCAGTGCTTCGACATCGTCGGCCGTGAGTTCCACGTCTGCTGCCTCGAAGGGCATCTTGACGGAGTCCGAGAAGGTCGACATGTGTCGCAAGAGCTTCCCCAGTCGCGGATTCTCCTGGTTGATCTCCTCAACCTTCGCACGGCTGCAAGCGCCCAGAGCACGACGCATAGCCGCCGGAGTCAGTACCCGGTCCGGCCAACGCTCATCTCCCAGCGAGACATTGGCCGCCTCACGGAGGAAGCGGACGACATCGCGCGCTTGGATCTGCTCGTTGAAGTCAGCGAGGGCTGCGGGAACCCACCGTTCGGTCCACGCTTCACGGGAATTGTCGGTTCCGAGCTTCGCGCCCCACAGAGGAAGAAGCGCCTGGACGATCTCGTCGTAGCCCATGTCAGCGATAGGCCGCTCCGGGGTGACCACCGCATTGGCGCGTGTCGCCACCCACAGTGAGAGCCGAAGTGCGTCCTCAGTGCCCCAACGCAGCTCATAGGGAGAGTAGCGGTCGAGGAACTGACCAAGATTCTGCCTAATCGCCGCGCGAACCAAGTCCTGACGTACGAAGACCACGAGGCCGAGCGAGCGATTACGAAGTCGACGGAGCCAAGCTGGAACGTCGATCAGCAGCGTCCGTAGCGCGATGCGCTTAGGTTCCGTCTCCAACGACTCCAGCCAGTCCTCTAGACCGTCGATGACAAAGAGGCACGCCCTAGATGGGTCCTGAGTTCGCTCGATGAGGAATTCCTCGGCACATCCCTCCTGCTCGATACCTGCTGACAGGGCTAGGCACTCAAGCCAGCGCAACCGCCAGAACTCCGGATCGTCAGCTCGCTCGTTCCGGAGGCCGGCGTTGAGATGACTCAAGATCTTGTCTGCCGTGACACCTGACCCACCTGCGGCGCGGTCTCGGAGCTGCTGTGGCGACACCAGGCCTGCTTGTGGCTCCGTGATGTTCGCCGGGTCCAGGACAGGAACCACCATCGCGGTCCGCTCGACGCTATGCCCGTTCTCTCGGGCGAACCCTTCCCAAGACTGCTCGGCACACATCCTCGCGAAGGTGAAGGTTTTCCCCGCGCCCTTCGCGCCAACCACGACCGCCACCGGGAGGTCGGTACTGTGATCCGCAATCAGTCGGCGCACCGGCTCGGTAGTGAGAAACCCGAGGCCGGAGTCCATACCGCGCTGCTCAGCGAAGACAAGCCGACGTGCGGTGCTCTCCAGTTCACGCCGCCGGGCGTCCAACGTGGCTGGCTCCTCCGGGCTGGTTGGGGCGGCGACGCTTGGAGCGAACTCAACAAGCAAGCCCGGCAGACCACAGCGCCGAATGACCTCCACCACCGCGTCCCAGCTTTGGGGGAGCGCCAGCAACTCCTCACGGAACGGGCTTAGTACAGGCTCAGTCAGGACCTGCTCATCCACCGCCAGATCCTCCGGCGCGTACTCGTCAGCAGCTCTCCCCGCCAGGGCAATCGTGGACGACAGTGCCGCGGAGAGGCCCCTGCGGGCCTCTTCCGCATGGCTGTCGTGGACGTCGAGCCGGTACTGAGTCACAATCGCGCCGGGAGTGGGATCCGTCCCCACCACCGCAGGCGACTGCGCTCCGAGCTGCCGGATCATGGTCTCGGTGCCTTGGAGGGACTGGCTGCTCACCGTGGTGACGAAAACTCGCATCACCCGGGGATCCAGCAGGATTGGCGCTGCCAACTCCGAAGCCCCAGCCCGGAGGTCCAGTACGACAGTGTCAGCCCCAGCTGCAACGGCGAGGGCCGCTAGGGACTCACTCAGGAAGTATGGCGAACGGTCCTCGGTCAGCAGGTCGGCGGGGCCGATTCTGGGCGGGCCGAGCCGACCGCGCCGACTAGCCGGAAGGACAGTCACGCGTCCGGTCCCCGGATATCGCGAGACCCGCTGATTAGGCAGGTAGGCAGCAGCGATCTCAACCGCCTGCGTTGGATCACCCCTCTTGGAGGAGTGCAGGAGCGCTAGGACATCCTCATACGTGATGTCGCAACGGCCCCCCTGCGCCTGGTACATCCAGGTGATGCCAGGCGCTTCCAAGTCGGCATCAACGAGGAGAACGTGCTGCCCCTGAGAAGCGAGTAGGTCGGCCAGCGCTACGGCGTGCAGTGTGCGCCCCACCCCACCCTTGAACGAGTGGAAGGCTGTGAGCTGCTTATCCTCAGCAAACTGGGCCAGTTCGGGACGCGGAAGAGCCTCGCCTAGCGCCGAGGTAACACGGCGCTCGCTGAGCCTGGGACGGCGTGGGGCTACCCCGGGATCGGTTGATTCGACCAGGCGCACGGGAAGCGATTCGGAAGCGCGGCCTGTTGGGCGGTCCAAAGCGAGTTGCAGGCCCGTCTCACCCTCGGCTGCCGATCCGAGTCCGAACTGGCTGTCCAGCCACTCGCGAACCGCGTTGGTCTCGGTCCCAGGGAGGACCGATAGCTCCAGTCCATCCCACCAGGCATCGACCTCCAACAGCCACTGCGGCCACCGGCCCTCGATAGCCGCCTCAGCCAGTTGGGAGTCGATGTCGACCCAGGTGAAGAGCTTGCCAGCCATAGCGCTCAAGATCCCTTCTTGGCTTCCTTCACCAGTGACTTCAGAGCTTCCAGCGCCGTCTTTTGATCATCTGCGCGCAGTTCTGCACCATAGCGCCAAGCCTCATGCAACTGATGGCTCTCGACCCAGGTGTTGTCCGTGTGACGACGGCACCGCAACGGATCCGGCCCGGGTGCAGGGTCCTGAAGGTTCAGCGCCTTGGCCAGACGGCGCAGATCGTGCGTCCGCAGGTCATCCGGCAAGGCAGAGGTGTCCTCGCGGTGCAGAACCCAACGCAGAACCTCGGCCTTCAACCCGCACTCAGCAGCGTAGAAAAGTAGCAATCCGCTGACCGCGTTCTCTCCCGCCTGCTCGGCGGCCTCCCCCTGCTTGGCGAGCCGGTCGCGGCTCCGCCGCAACTCGCCGACCCCCACGTCAACCATCGCACCAGACTACTCACGTTCAAGGCTTCGGACCGCCCTGAGCACCATTCTGCCAAAGGGGGTCAGTGCCATGGGCCGGCCGCGTTCAGCTCTGATCAGCAACGGCCCACCAAGCTCTCGTTCGATCCGGTTGATCTGCGCGACAAGGGTGAATGTGTTGAGGCCGAGGCCGAGGCCGGTCGCTGCGGCGCCGAGGCTCGGATAGGCGGACGCAGCCGCAAATCGGCTCAGACGTTCGCTGGCTCCCTGGCCGCCGAGTGCCGGCCGGAGGACGCGGGGCGCTCGGCTGGCCTGGTCGATGGCCCGAAGTGCCTGGCTGTGGCTGGATCCTCCGCGTAGTCGCAGCGGGACGTTGTGGGTCTTGGCCCAGCGCGCCGTGTTCGCGGTGCTCATGCCCTTCTCTCGGGCGAGGTCCGGCAAGGTCCGGCGGCGGTGAACGTACTGCTCGATCAGCCAGTCCCCTTCGACCGTCCCGTGGCGCTTGTAGTCCTGCGGGCCTTCACGGAGCGCGACTTCATACTCACGTGTGAGAGCGGTCAGCACGCTGCGAGAGAAACCGGTGAGGGACCTGATGACATCGCGACTGAGAAAATGACACGGGATTTGAGAACCTACACCACGTTCGATCAGTCCCGGGTCATGTCCACGAAGCGCGAGTAGTGGCCCTGGAACGCCACCGTGATGGTCGCCGTCGGACCGTTACGGTGCTTGGCCACGATCAGGTCCGCCTCACCGGCCCGCGGGGACTCCTTCTCGTAGGCGTCCTCGCGGTGCAGCAGGATGACCATGTCGGCGTCCTGCTCGATCGAGCCCGATTCGCGCAGGTCCGAGACCATCGGCTTCTTGTCGGTGCGCTGTTCGGGACCACGGTTCAGCTGGGAGAGCGCGATCACCGGCACCTCCAGCTCCTTGGCCAGCAGCTTGAGGTTTCGCGACATGTCGGAGACCTCCTGTTGCCGGCTCTCGGCCCGCCGGGAGCCGCCGGACTGCATCAGCTGGAGGTAGTCGATGACCACCAGCTTCAGGTCGTTGCGCTGCTTGAGCCGGCGGCACTTGGCCCGGATCTCCATCATCGACAGGTTCGGCGAGTCGTCGATGTACAGCGGTGCGGCGGTGACGTCGGGCATCCGCCGGGCCACCCGGGTCCAGTCGTCGTCCGTCATGTTGCCCGACCGCATGTGGTGCAGCGCCACCCGGGCCTCGGCCGACAGCAGGCGCATCGCGATCTCGTTGCGGCCCATTTCCAGCGAGAAGATGACGCTGGGCAGTCCATTGGTGATCGAACAGGCGCGGGAAAAGTCCAAAGCCAGCGTCGACTTGCCCATCGCCGGGCGGGCCGCGATGACGATCATCTGGCCGGGGTGCAGCCCGTTGGTCAGGGCGTCCAGGTCGGCGAAGCCGGTCGGGACGCCGGACATCTGGCCGGCGCGGGAGCCGATGGCCTCGATCTCGTCGAGGGCGCCCTCCATGATGTCGGCCAGGGGGGCGTAGTCCTCGCTGGTGCGTTGCTCGGTGACGGCGTAGATCTCGGACTGGGCGGCGTTGACGATCTCGTCCACGTCGCCCTCGGCGGCGTAGCCCATGCCGGCGATCCGGGTGCCCGCCTCGACCAGGCGGCGCAGCACGGCGCGCTCGTGGACGATCTGGGCGTAGTACTCGGCGTTGGCGGCGGTGGGGACCGAGTTGACCAGGGTGTGCAGGTAGCCGGGGCCGCCGACCCGGGTGAGTTCGCCGCGCTTGGTGAGCTCGCTGGCCACGGTGATCGGGTCGGCCGGCTCGCCGCGGGCGTAGAGGTCGAGGATCGCGCTGTGGATCAGCTCGTGGGCCGGCCGGTAGTAGTCGAGCGGCTTGAGCACCTCGACGACGTCGGCGATGGCGTCCTTGGAGAGCATCATGCCGCCGAGCACGGACTGCTCGGCGGGGAGGTCCTGGGGCGGGACCCGTTCGAAGCCCTCGCCGGCGCCGCCGCGCTCGCCGTCGGCCCGGCCGTCCCGGTCGCGGTCGCGGTCCCGGTCGCCGTCGCGCTTGCGGAAGTCGCGGCCGCCCTCACCACGGCCCCCCTCGCCGCGGCCCCCCTCGCCGCGTCCGGCCTGGCCGCGGCCGCGGGAGACCGGCAGGCGGTCGCTGGGGCCGTCGGCGGGGGCGGTGGGGAAGGAGGGACCGAACGGGTCGTCGGACGGCTGCCAGTCGTCCTCCGGGGGCGGCGGGACGTCGTGGTCGTCGTACTGGGGGCCGGTCACGCGTCTTCCCCGTTCAGCGAGTGGTGCGAATGCGGTGCGGTGGCGCGGTGGCCCGGGTGGACCGCCGCCGGCCGGGCGAGCGCCGCGTGGACGGACGGGACCACGGTCCGCGCCACCTCCTTCATACGCCACCCGCCGGACAGATCGACCGCCGGGTGTGGGCACGGCGCGTCGGACGAGCGACCACGCTAAGGCGCGGGCGGGCCCAGTTCCAAGAAAATCCGACAGAGTTATCCACAGGCGATGTGGATGACGCCCCCTTCACTGTGGACAACTGCCCGAAACCTGTGCACAAGGATGGGGAAAGCCCTGTGGATAACCAGACGATCCGCCCAGTGTCAACTTGCTGACCTGCACCGACGCTATCCACCGGCTGTGCATGAGAAATACTTCACACAGTTCGCCCGGGGCCGGCCGAACCCCGAGCGACCAAGGCGCCCGCTCCCGCCCGAGCCGTCCGTAATGCCCATCATTCCTTGTACTACTTACGCCGGGCTCGTTACGGTATGCCGCATGACTGATGGCGCCCCGACCGCTCCGCCCACGCCCCGCGCGCCGGGCAGCGCCAAGCCGCAGGTCGAGCGACCGTCGGGCGCCGAGCGCCGCCGGCACGACCGGGAGATCCTCGCGCTGGCCGTCCCCGCCTTCGGCGCCCTGGTGGCCGAGCCGCTCTTCCTGCTCGGCGACTCGGCGATCGTCGGCCACCTGGGCACCCCCCAGCTGGCCGGGGTGGGCGTGGCCGGCACCGCGCTGAGCACCCTCGCCGGGCTCTTCGTCTTCCTCGCCTACGCGACCACCGCCGCGGTGGCCCGCCGGATCGGCGCCGGCGACCGCCGGGGCGCGGTCCAGCAGGGCATCGACGGCATCTGGCTCGCCCTGCTGCTCGCGGCCCCGGTGGCGCTGCTGACCGCCCTGCTGGCCCCCCAGCTGGCCCACCTGCTGGGCGCCTCGCCGACCGCCGCCCACTACGCGGTGGACTACCTGCGGATCAGCGCCCTCGGGCTGCCGCCGATGCTGATGGTGCTGGCCGCCACCGGCGTGCTGCGCGGCCTGCAGGACACCCGCACCCCGCTGCTGGTGGCGGTGGCCGGCTTCACCGGGAACCTGCTGCTCAACGTCGGCCTGGTCTACGGCGCCGGCCTGGGCGTGGCCGGCTCGGCCACCGGCACCGTGCTGGCCCAGTACGGGATGGCCGGCTGCTACCTGGCCGTGGTGCTCCGCGGCGCCCGCCGCGAGCGCGCCACGCTGCGCCCGGACGCCACCGGGATCCGGGCCTGCGCCCGGGCCGGCGGCCCGCTGCTGCTGCGCACCGCCTGCCTGCGCGCGGTGCTGGTGCTGGCCACCGCGGTGGCCGCGCGGCTGGGTGACCGCGAGGTGGCGGCCCATCAGATCGCGATGGCGCTGTGGAGCTTCCTGGCCTACGCGCTGGATGCGATCGCGATCGCCGGACAGGCGATCATCGGCCGCTACCTGGGGGCCGGCGACCGGGCCGGGGCACGGGCCCAGGCCCGGCGGATGGTGCAGTGGGGGCTGGCGGCCGGAGTGCTGCTCGGGCTGCTGGTGGTCCTCGCCCGGCCGCTCTACGTCCCGCTCTTCACCGCCGACCCGGCGGTGCGCGCGCAGCTCTCCGCGGTGCTGCTGCTGGTCGCGCTCACCGAGCCGGCCGCGGGGCCGGTCTTCGTGCTGGACGGGGTGCTGACCGGGGCCGGCGACGGCGCCTACCTGGCCCTGGCCATGCTCGGCACGCTGGCCGTGTTCGCCCCGCTGGCCCTGGCGGTGGTGCCGCTGGGCTGGGGACTGGCCGGCCTCTGGTGGGCGATGAACGCCGTGATGCTGACCCGCTGCGCCTTCCTGGTCGGCCGGCTGCGGACCGGCCGCTGGCTGGTCACCGGCGCGGTCCGGGCCTGAGCCCGCGAGCAGCGGACCGCGGGACACCGACATCGACACCGACACCGCCTGAGCCGCGAGCCCCGAGCCGTGGAAAAACGGAAGGGCCGGCCTCCCGAACGGGAGGCCGGCCCTTCGCGCAGCTGACGCGAGCGAACTCAGCCGGCGACGACGGCGACGTCGAGGTCGGCCTGGACGTCGGCGTGCAGCTTGACCGAGACCTTGTGGGTGCCCACGGTCTTGATCGGCGAGGCGATCGCGACGGCGCGCTTGTCCACCACCGGGCCGCCGGCGGCCTTGACGGCCTCGACGACGTCGGCCTGGGTCACCGAGCCGAACAGGCGGCCGGCGTCGCCGGAGCGAACGGCCAGCTTGACCTGCAGACCCTCGAGCTTGGCCTTGACCTCGTTGGCCGCCTCGATGGTCTGGATCTCGTGGATCTTGCGAGCGCGACGGATCGCGTCGACGTCCTTCTGGCCGCCCTTGGTCCAGCGGATGGCGAAGCCACGCGGAACCAGGAAGTTACGGGCGTAGCCGTCCTTGACCTCGACGATCTCGCCGGCGCCACCGAGGCCGGGGACCTCGTGGGTGAGGATGATCTTCATTCTTCGGTCACCCTCTCTTAGCGCGCGGTGCTGGTGTAGGGCAGCAGCGCCATCTCACGGCTGTTCTTCACGGCCGTGGCGACGTCACGCTGGTGCTGGGTGCAGTTGCCGGTGACCCGGCGGGCACGGATCTTGCCGCGGTCGGAGATGAACTTCCGCAGCAGGTTCGTGTCCTTGTAGTCAACGTAGTTGACCTTGTCCTTGCAGAAGACGCAAACCTTCTTCTTCGGCTTGCGAGCAGGCGGCTTCGCCATGGTGTGCTCCAAATAGGATCACGATCCGGGACCCGCACCAGGTGCGGGCGCCCCGGGTCGCACGAAATCTGTCAGCTCTTAGAACGGAGGCTCTTCCGAGAAGCCGCCACCGGACGGGGCACCCCAGCCACCGCCCTGGTTGCCGCCGGCCGGAGCGCTGGACGCCCACGGGTCGTCGGACGGGCCGGACTGGCCGCCACCGGAGTTGCCACCCCAGTTGCCGCCGCCCTGCTGGCCGCCCCAGCCACCCTGGCCGCCGCCGCCCTGCTGGCCGCCGCCACCAAAGCCGCCGCCACCGCCAGGACCGCCGGAGCGGTTGGCCCGGGTCACCTTGGCGGTCGCCGAGCGCAGGCTCGGGCCCACCTCGTCGACCTCGACCTCGAAGACCGTCCGCTTCTCGCCTTCCTTGGTCTCGTAAGACCGCTGGCGCAGTCGGCCCT
Organism: Kitasatospora sp. LaBMicrA B282; assembly: GCF_050325825.1. NCBI lineage: Bacteria > Bacillati > Actinomycetota > Actinomycetes > Kitasatosporales > Streptomycetaceae > Kitasatospora > Kitasatospora sp. LaBMicrA B282. The sequence continues at coordinate 24,429 of NZ_JBNQTI010000047.1, read as the reverse complement.
GCACGATCACGCGCATGCCACGCTGCAGCGACTCGGCCACGTTCTCCGCCGGCTGACGCCAGACGTTGCACGTGAGGAAGAGGCTCTCGCCGTCCTTCCACTCGTTCGTCTGACGGTCGAAGGTGCGGGGAGTGGACGCGATGCGGAACTTCGCGACCGCCGCACCCGAGGGGGTGAAACGCAGCTCGGGGTCGTCGACGAGATTGCCGACGAGGGTGATGACGGTCTCGCCTGCCATGGTGTGCTGACCTCTCGGGAGGAGGAGTTCCGTTCAGCGATGTTTCACGTGAAACATCGGACGCGAGCCACCGGGACCTCAGTGGTCCCGAAGGTGACTCAGTGGGTGTCCGGGCGCAGGACCTTGGTCCGCAGAACCGACTCGCTCAGCGACATCTGGCGGTCGAGCTCCTTGACGACCTCAGGCGTGGCCTTGAGGTCGATGACCGAGTAGATCCCCTCGGGCTGCTTCTTGATCTCGTACGCCAGGCGACGACGACCCCAGGTGTCGATCTTCTCAACGGTGCCACCGCCGGTGCGGACGACGTTGAGGAAGTTCTCGATCAGGGGGGAGACAGCGCGCTCCTCGACCGAGGGGTCGAGGATGACCATCACCTCGTAGTGACGCATGGGTAAACCCACCTCCTTTGGACTCAGCGGCCACGGTCTCTCCGTGGCAGGAGGGTTGTACGGCGTCGGCACTGGAGCCGTGCCGACCGCGGGGAACCTCGCGGATCCACCGTAGTGACCAGGTCTGACAACGCAGGCCCCGCCAGGCCCGGGACGGGCACGGACCCGCGAGCGGGCAGGCGAGAGCACAGATGCACCAGTGCAGATCGCCCAGCCTACCCGCACCCATCCGGACGAACAAAACACCCATCGATTGCCGTGCGGTCCAGCACGGCGCAATCTGGGCAGAACGGGTTCACACATCGCGCTCGCTCCGCAGGAGGTGGGTCCCATGGCTCAGACCGTCCGCCGACTCCCCGCGTTCACCCTCAACACCGACGGCCACCCGCACCCCAGGGAGAACACCCTGGTCGGCCTGACCGTCATCCTCGGCCTGGTGGCCTTCAGCACCTCGTTCGCCCACAGCCTCCACGTGCTCAGCTCCTGGACCGGCCTGGCCGGCATCGTCACGGGGCTGTGGGGCCAGTTCATCTCGGTCACCACCGCCGAGCGGTTCGTGCTGGTGATCACGCTCGCCGCGGCGGCCTTCGGCTTCGGCGTGGGGTTGGCGCACGGCGGTCTGGTCGGTTAGCCGGCCTCCGGCGGCCGCCCGCGGTGCGGGCCGGACGGGCGGATCGCCCGCCGGCTCGCAGCCGGCGCACGCGACGGCGCTCTCCCTGTGGAGAGCGCCGTTCACGGTCTTCCGGCACCAGCGGCCGGCAGAGCCCTAGGGTTCCGTCAGCGCGCCGCGCGCGGGCAGACAGAAACGGACCATTCGGGCGATAGGGTCACAGAGCCATAGATATTCGCCCACCGGCCCGGCACCACCGGGGCACCCCCACCACCAGCCACCCCAAGGAGCATCCCGAGCATGAGCCTGCGTCTGAGGACGATCACCCGTGAGGAGCACCTCGCCTTCCTGCGCACCCGGCCCTCGGCCAGCCACATGCAGGTGCCGGCCTGGGGTGAGGTGAAGTCGGAGTGGCGCAGCGAGTCGATCGGCTGGATCGACGCCTCCGGCGAGGTGGTCGGCGCGGGTCTGGTGCTCTACCGCCAGCTGCCCAAGCTCAAGCGGTACCTGGCCTACCTGCCCGAGGGGCCGGTGATCGACTGGTTCGACCCGGACCTGGAGCGCTGGCTGCGCCCGATGCTGGCGCACCTGAAGGCGCAGGGCGCGTTCTCGGTGAAGATGGGCCCGCCGGTGGTGATCCGCCGCTGGGAGTCGACCACCATCAAGGAGGCGGTCGGCGGCGGGCAGGCCAAGCGGCTGCGCGACATCGAGCCCGACTGGTACGAGCCGCACGCCTTCGACATCGCCGAGCGGCTGCGCCGCTCCGGCTGGCTGCAGGGCGAGGACGGCGGGGCCGGCTTCGGCGACGTGCAGCCGCGCTACGTCTTCCAGGTCCCGCTGGCCGGCCGCTCGCTGGACGACATCCAGCGCGGCTTCAACCAGCTGTGGCGGCGCAACATCAAGAAGGCGGAGAAGAGCGGCGTCGAGGTGGTCCAGGGCGGCTACGAGGACCTGGCGGTCTTCCACCGGCTCTACGTGGTCACCGCCGAGCGTGATCGTTTCACCCCGCGCCCGCTGGGCTACTTCCAGCGGATGTGGCAGGCGCTGAACTCCGAGGACCCGAACCGGATGCGGCTCTACCTGGCCTACCACGACGGCGAGCCGCTGGCCGCCACCACCATGCTCACGGTCGGCGAGCACGTCTGGTACTCCTACGGCGCCTCGGCCAACCACCGGCGCGAGGTGAAGCCCTCCAACGCGATCCAGTGGCGGATGATGCGCGACGCCTACGCGCTGGGCGCGGGCGTCTACGACCTGCGCGGGATCAGCGACACCCTGGAGGAGGACGACCCGCTCTTCGGCCTGATCCAGTTCAAGCTGGGCACCGGCGGCCAGGCCGCCGAGTACCTGGGCGAGTGGGACTTCCCGCTGAACCGGCTGCTGCACAAGGCCCTCGACCTCTACATGTCGCGGCGCTGACCCGGGCCGCGGGCGCGACGCCCGGGCGCCCCGAGCGCGCCGCCGCCCCGCACACCCCGGCACCCCGCACCGCCCCGCACCACCTCCGGAGCCCCGATGACCCTCTCGCTCTACGTCGACACCGACCGCTGGCGGACCCATCAGCGGACCCTGCTGGCCGAGTTCCCCGGCCTGGTGCCGGTCGCCAAGGGCAACGGCTACGGCTTCGGCCACCTGCGGCTGGCCCGCGAGGCGGCGCTGCTGGGCACCGGCGAGCTGGCGGTGGGCACCCCGGCGGAGGCCGCCGAGGTGCTGCGTGACGCCGAGGGGTGCGGCGGCTACCCGGGCGAGGTGCTGGTGCTGACCCCGTACCGGGCCGGCGAGCCGGCCCCGGAGCCGGCCGTGCCGGAGGCGCTCTGGGAGAAGCGGGTGCTGCGCACGGTCGGCAGCGTGGCGGCGCTCGGCGCGCTGACCGGCGGGCGGGCGGTGGTGGAGTGCCGCACCAGCATGCGCCGGCACGGCATCGCGCGCACCGAGCTCCCCGAGCTGGCCGCGGCGGCGCGGGCCGGCGGCGCCACCGTCGAGGGCTTCGCGCTGCACCTGCCGCTGGACCGCCCGGACCGCTCCGACCCGGTGGCCGAGGTGACCGACTGGGTGACGGCGATCGCCGCGGCCGGCCTGCCCACCGACCGGGTCTACCTGAGCCACCTGGGCTCGGCCGGCATCACCGCCCTGCGCGAGCACCACCCCGGCACCGAGTTCCGCTCCCGGATCGGCACCCGGCTCTGGCTCGGCGACGTGGGGGCGCTGACCGCCGCCGCCACCGTACTGGACGTGGCCGCGCTGCGCCGCGGCGAGCGGTACGGCTACCGCCAGCACCGGGCGCCCTCGGACGGGCACCTGCTGGTGCTCGCCGGCGGCACCGCGCACGGCATCGGCCTGGAGGCGCCGAAGTACGTCAAGGGCCTGCTGCCCCGGGCCAAGGGCATCGCCCGGGCCGGGCTGGCCACGCTGAACCGGAGCCTGTCACCGTTCCAGTGGCAGGGCCGCCAGCTCTGGTTCGCCGAGCCGCCGCACATGCAGGTGAGCATCGTCTTCCTGCCCGGCGGCACCGCCCCGCCCGCGGTGGGCGAGGAACTGCCGGTCACCGTGCGGCACACCACCACGCGCTTCGACCGGGTGGCGGACCGCTGCGGCTGACCCGGGCCCGCGGCCCGGGTCAGCGGCCCAGGTCAGCGGCCCAGGTCAGCATGGCCGGCCCGGCCCGGGCCGGCGCTCCGCCGGCGGCCTCGAACGCTCTCGGAGCCGGCGGCCTCAGGCGCTCTCGGACGAGGCGGCCGGCCGGGCGTCCACCACCTGCTGGTCCGGCACCAGCCAGTCGGCCGCGTCCACCGGCCCGGCGACCGCGGGCTGCTCCCACTGCAGCCGTCGGGCGGCGCCCAGCACGAAGACGTCCGGCGCCAGGTCGAGCACGCCGCCCGACGGGTCGTCACTACCGTCCCAGCGCACCGGGTCGTGCTCGGGGCGCAGGATGTCGCGCACCACCATGCCGGCCAGGTAGAGCGTGCCGGCCAGGTGCAGGATGATCGCGAAGTGGTACCAGTCCTGGCCGATGCCGTGCTGCTTGGGATCGCTGATGTAGTCCAGGTAGGACCAGATGCCGAAGAAGTACAGCACCTCGCAGGCCTGCCAGATCAGGAAGTCCCGCCAGCGCGGCCGGGCCAGCGCCGCCAGCGGGATCAGCCAGAGCACGTACTGCGGCGAGTACACCTTGTTGGTGACCACGAAGGCGGCCACCACCAGGAAGACCAGCTGGGCGAAGCGCGGCCGGCGCGGTGCGGACAGCGCCAGCCAGCCGACCGCCAGGCAACAGGCGACCAGCAGCGCGCCGATCCAGGTGTTGAGGCCGGCCAGCGACTCGTTCCGGTCCTGCATCAGGATCATCCAGAAGGACCCGAAGTCCTCCTTGCGGCTCTGGCTGAACCCGTAGAAGGTGGCCCAGCCGTCGAAGTTGGCGATCATGATCGGGACGTCCACCAGCAGCCAGGCGCCGACCGCGCCCAGCGCGGCCCGCCCGAACTCCTGCCAGCGGCCGCTGCGCCAGCAGAGCACCAGCAGCGGGCCGAGCAGCAGCAGCGGGTAGAACTTGGCGGCGGTGGCCAGGCCGATGAAGACGCCCGCGGCGACCGGCCGGCGGCCGGACCAGTAGGCCATCGCGACGGCGGTCAGCGCCACCGCGAGCAGGTCCCAGTTGATCGTGGCGTCCAGCGCCAGGCAGGGGGCCAGGGCGAAGAGCAGCGCGTCCCAGGGGCGGCGGCGGTGGGTGCGGGTCAGCGCGATCACCGTGACCACCGCGCAGACCAGCAGCATCCCGGCGTTCGCCATCCAGAACCACTGCTCGCGGTACTGGATCGTGCCGGCGGTCGGCGTCAGCCAGCTGGCGATCTGCATGAAGCCGCCGGTGAGCACCGGGTACTCCAGGTACTTCATGTCCGGCGTGGGCGAGGGCAGCATGTCCAGGTACGGGTAGAGCCCGTCGGAGAGGCCGCGCGCGGTGTAGAGGTGCGGGATGTCGCTGTAGCAGGCGTGGGTGTACTGCGCGGTGGCGCCGTAGAACCAGCCGCTGGTGTAGCAGGGCAGCTTCTGCACCATGCCGACGAGGTAGGTGAGCACGGTGGCGAGCGCCAGGAAGCGGGCCGGGACCCACCAGGAGACGCCGAGCAGCGCCCGTCGCCCGGGCGGACCGCCGAGCAGTTCGCTGCCGGCCGCGGCGACCGGGTCCTCGTCCGCGGGGACGACCACGGTGTTGGGCAGCGGGCCCTCGGCCGCCGCCGGCCCCGGATCGGCGGTGGGCGACTCGTCGCGCGTGCTGGACGTCATGGCGGACATACTGCCGCACGCGCCCTGATCGGACGAGGACCCCTCCCGCGGCCGCGCCCCGTGCCGCGAACGCCCGAGGGCGGCCCCGCTGCTGCGGGGCCGCCCTCGGAACGGCCGTGCGGGTGACCGGCCGGGGCCGGTCGGGTGACGCCGGTCAGCCGGTGGCCGCCGCGGTCGGGCCACCCGTCGCGGTCGCCGTCGGGGTGGTCCCACCGGCACCGCCGTTGCCACCGCCGCCGTTGCCGCGCCCCTTGGTCGGGGTCGAGGTCGGCGTGCTGGTGTCGGTCGGGCAGCTGCCGAACATGCCGCCGATGGTGCAGCCGCCGCCGGTGCCACCACCGTTGTTGCCGCCGCCGTTGCCGCCGGTGCTCTTGGTCGGGGTGGGCTGGCCGCCGCAGTCGATGCCGGGCAGGCAGGTCTCCGGACCGCCGGTGGGCGTCGGGGCCGTGGTGGTGGGCGCCGCGGTGGTCGGGGCCGCGGTGCTCGGGGAGGCGCTGGCCGAGGCCGAGGCCGAGGCGCTGGCCGAGGCGCTGGGCGACGGCGAGGCGGTGCTCGGCGCACCGGACTCGTCGACCTCGGTGTTCACCGGTGCCGGGGTCGGGAAGTCCTGCGGCTGGGTGCCGGCCAGCGCGGCCTGCATGTAGGTGGTCCAGATCTCGGTCGGCAGGGTACCGCCGGCGAACTCGTCGAAGCCGGCGGTACCGGTCAGCGACTGCAGACCCGCGTGGTTCGGGTCCTCGCGGAACATGGTGATCGCGGTGGTCAGCTGCGGGACGTAGCCGTCGAACCAGGCCGAGGTGCCCTTGTCGGTGGTACCGGTCTTGCCGGCCGCCGGGCGACCGAGCGCCTTGGCCTTGGTACCGGTGCCCTTCTGGACCACGTCCTGCAGCACGCTGGTGATGTTGTCGGCCACCGCCTGTTCGAGGACCGGCTTGGTGACCGGCTTGCTGATGGTGCTCAGCTGCCTGCCGCTGAACTCCACCTTGGTCACCGAGTAGACGTCCGTCTGCATGCCGCGGGCGGCGAAGACCGAGTAGCCGGCGGCCATCTGGATCGCGCTCGGGGTCGAGGTGCCGATCGCGAACGAGGCGGTGTTCTGGTTCGGCATCGAGTTCATGCTCAGGCCCATCTGGTTGGCCATCTTGGCCACGTTCGGACCGCCGACGTCCTCACCCAGCTGCACGAAGGGCACGTTGAACGAGTTGATCATCGCGTCGCGCAGCGTGACGTAGCCCTGCGGACCCTTCTCGTCGTTCTTCTGCTTGAACGGGGTGCCGTCCTGGTTGGTCACCAGCGAGCCGTCCGGCTTGCGGATGGTGCTCATGTCGTCGGCGTTGTAGCGGCTGTCCTCGTTGAGCTTCAGCGGCTTGCCGTCCGGCCCGGTCTGGGTCTGCAGGCCGACCTGCATCGCGGTGGCGAGCACGTAGGGCTTGAACGTCGAACCGACCGGGACACCGGCGGTGTCCGCGTTGTCGTTCCACTGGCCCTTGTCCATGCCGGGGCCGCCGTAGATGGCCACCAGCGCGCCGGTGGTCGGGTCCACCGAGGCCGCGCCGACCTGGACGAAGGTGTCGGTGTTGGGACGCTTCACCGGGTCCAGGTTCTGCTGGCTCACGGTGGCGACGGCCTGGGACAGCTTGTTGACCTTGTCCTTGTCGAAGGTGGTGTAGATCTTGTAGCCGCCGCGGGCCAGCGAGGCCTCGGTGATCGTCGGGTCCTTGGACTCGATGTAGCCGTTGACCTGCTGGACGATGTAGCCGACCTGCCCGTTCATGCTGCTGGAGGGCTGCTGCTTGATCGGCTCCGGCAGGCCGGCCTTCTCGCACTGGTCCATCTGGTCCTGGGTGATGGCCTTGGTGTGCACCATCTTGCCCAGGATCCACTCCCAGCGGCCGCTGGCCGGGTCGGTCGGGGTGCCGAACATCCGCTGGTGGTTGCCGGCGCTCAGCGAGGGGTCGTAGTAGCCGGCGCCCTTGAGCAGACCGGCCAGCATCGCCGACTGGCAGGGGGTCAGCTGGCTGGCGTCCACCCCGTAGTAGGCGCGGGCGGCCGCCTGGATGCCGGTGGCACCGCGGCCGAACCAGCTGGTGTTCAGGTAGCCGTCGAGGATGTCGTCCTTGGACATCTTCTGGTTGATCTTGAGCGTGATGAAGAACTCCTTGAGCTTTCGCGTCAAGGTCTGGCTCTGGGTCAGGTAGGCGTTCTTCACGTACTGCTGGGTGATCGTCGAACCGCCCTGGGTGGACTGGCCCGAGGCCATGTTGTACACCGCGCGTGCGATGCCCTTGGGGTCGATGCCGCTGTCGGTGCGGAAGGTCTCGTTCTCCGCCGCGATGACCGCGTTCTGGACGTTCGGGCTGATCTGGTCGATCGGGACGATCTGCCGGTTGGTGCTGCCGGTCCGGGCCATCTCACTGCCGTCGGACCAGTAGTAGATGTTGTTCTGGTCGTTGACCAGGGACTTGAGCTGCGGGACGTTCGTCATCGCGTACGCGGTGCCGACCGCGGCCACCCCACCGCCGAAGAACAGCAGGAAGAGCGAGAGCACCAGCTTCCAGGACGGCAGCCAGCGGCGCACCCCGCGCTTGCCGAAGCGCGGGTAGTCGATGAAGCGCTTCTTGCCCGGCGGCTTGCCACCGGCTCCGCGACCCCCCCGGCCCGGCCCCTCGGGGCCGCCGCCACCGGCACCACCGGCACCGCCGCCGCGGCCGCCGCGCTTCTGGGCCGCCTTGCGCATCTCGGCCCGGGTCATCCGCGGCTGCTGGGCGGTCTCCCGCACGGCCTGCGGGCCGCGACCGGCGGCCCGGTTCGGGCGGGGGCGCCCCGGCTGGTCGTAGCTGGGCGCACCCTCGGGCGGGTTGCCGTAGGCGTACGGGCGTTGGCCGCTCGATCGGCCGGGCGGCTCTTCGCCGCCGCCCGCGTTGGGCTGCCGGCGCCGGTGTTCGCTCATAGTCCAGTAACTCCTAGGCCAGGCACGAACGCCTGTAGGCGAGGGTCCACTTCCTATGCCCGCAACCGCCCTAGGCCCTGTTCAGGCCGCCGCCCCGGTGGTGGTCCTCGTGCACACGCGACAGCGTACGCATGCCTGATGAGGCATCAATCGGGCATATCGTCCCTAACTCCGCAAAAGCCCGGCAGATCATTACATGCCCGTTGCCAAGAAACCCCGAGTTGGCCTTGACGCCCGCTCGATCCCGGCTCGCGGAGCGCCGCCGGGACGGCCCGCCGGGCCGCGGTTCCGGCCGCCCGGGGGCCTCGATCGGGGACCCCATGACGGACATCTCGGACTCTTGTGATCACATTCACCCGTGCCCCTCTTGCCCCAATCGTGACCCAGGCCTATCGTTCTCGATATATCGAGTCGATACATCGCAGCGGCATAGCCGGTTGCGGGGTACCGCAGGGAGCAGGTCGGAAGGGAGGCCGGACCGCGTGAGCAGGCGCTCGGGAGTGCTGGAGTTCGCCGTCCTCGGCCTGCTGCACGACGCTCCGATGCACGGCTACGAGCTGCGCAAGCGGCTCAACGTGCTGCTCGGCTCGTTCCGCGCCTTCTCCTACGGCACGCTCTACCCCTGCCTGAAGAGCCTGGTCGCCCAGGGTTTCCTGGTGGAGGACAACCCGGACACCCAGTACGTGCCGGCCACCGCGCTCAACGGGAAGCGGTCGAAGATCGTCTACCGGCTCTCCCCGGAGGGCAAGGAGCGCTTCGAGGAGCTGCTCGCCGACTCCGGCCCGGACGCCTGGGAGGACGAGCACTTCGGGGTGCACTTCGCCTTCTTCGGCCAGACCGACAGAGCGGTCCGGATGCGCGTCCTGGAGGGGCGCCGCAGCCGGCTGGAGGAACGGCTGGAGCGGATGCGCAGCTCGATCGCCCGCACCCGTGAGCGGTTCGACGACTACACCCTCGAACTGCAACGGCACGGCTTGGAGTCGGTGGAGCGCGAGGTCCGCTGGCTGAACGAGCTGATCGAGACCGAGCGGACCAACCGGACCGGGCGGGTCACCGCCCCGCCGGGCAGAGCCGCGACAGCACAGTCTTCGGACGGCCGTGGCGACGAGGGCGGATCCCCCGATCCGCTCCGGCCACCGCACGACCGCCCGGGGCGCTCCGCCTAGGAGTGCCGCCGCCGCGTCTGCCCTGTGCCACGCGGCGGAAGTGGGCGCAGTGCGCCCGTCGATGAGTCAGATGAGAAGCAGGACGAGGGCCGCCGTCTCCGGTGGGCCTCACGAGATCACAGGGAGCAACCGGAAATGGGTTCGGTTCGCGTAGCCATCGTGGGCGTGGGCAACTGCGCCGCGTCGCTGGTGCAGGGTGTCGAGTACTACAAGGACGCCGACCCGGCCGGCAAGGTCCCCGGGCTGATGCACGTGCAGTTCGGCGAGTACCACGTCCGTGACGTGGAGTTCGTCGCCGCGTTCGACGTCGACGCCAAGAAGGTCGGCGAGGACCTGGCGCACGCCATCGGCGCCAGCGAGAACAACACCATCAAGATCTGCGACGTGCCGCCGACCGGCGTCACCGTCCAGCGCGGCCACACCCTCGACGGCCTCGGCAAGTACTACCGGGAGACCATCGAGGAGTCCGACGAGACCCCGGTCGACGTCGTCCAGATCCTCAAGGACCGCCAGGTCGACGTCCTGGTCTGCTACCTGCCGGTGGGTTCCGAGAACGCCGCCAAGTTCTACGCGCAGTGCGCCATCGACGCCAAGGTCGCCTTCGTGAACGCCCTGCCGGTGTTCATCGCGGGCACCAAGGAGTGGGCCGACAAGTTCACCGAGGCCGGTGTGCCGATCGTCGGTGACGACATCAAGTCGCAGGTCGGCGCCACCATCACGCACCGCGTGATGGCCAAGCTGTTCGAGGACCGCGGTGTCATCCTCGAGCGCACCATGCAGCTGAACGTCGGCGGCAACATGGACTTCAAGAACATGCTCGAGCGCGAGCGCCTGGAGTCCAAGAAGATCTCCAAGACCCAGGCCGTCACCTCGCAGATCAAGGACCGCGACCTGGGCGCCAAGAACGTCCACATCGGTCCCTCGGACTACGTGGCCTGGCTGGACGACCGCAAGTGGGCCTACGTCCGCCTCGAGGGCCGCGCCTTCGGTGACGTTCCGCTGAACCTGGAGTACAAGCTCGAGGTCTGGGACTCCCCGAACTCGGCCGGTGTGATCATCGACGCCGTGCGCGCCGCGAAGATCGCCAAGGACCGCGGCATCGGTGGCCCGATCCTCTCCGCGTCCTCCTACTTCATGAAGTCGCCGCCGGTGCAGTACTTCGACGACGAGGCCCGCGAGAACGTGGAGAAGTTCATCCGCGGCGAGGTCGAGCGCTGAGCGCAGCGAGGTTCGCGACTGTTCCAGCTGAGCGCTGAGCACTGAGCGCAGCGTTTCGCTGACCTGAGTTCCTGAGGCTCAGTCAGCCCCACGAAGGCCGATGTTTCACGTGAAACATCGGCCTTCGTCATGACACCCTGGCCTGGTGGCGATCACCCGTAGGCCGGCCCCGGCCACCAGCACCCCGCCCGCCGACCGGGCCACGCTGCGCGGACTGCTGCGCACCCGCGACTTCCGCCGACTGCTGACCGTCCGACTGCTCTCGCAGCTCTCCGACGGGGTCTTCCAGGTCTCGCTCGCCTCCTACGTGATCTTCTCCCCGGAGCGCCAGGCCTCCCCCGCGGACATCGCCTCGATGCTCGCGGTGCTGCTGCTGCCGTTCTCCGTGGTCGGCCCGTTCGCCGGGGTGCTGCTCGACCGCTGGCGCCGCCGCCAGGTGCTGCACCTGGGCAACCTGGCCCGCGCCGGCCTGGGTCTCGGCACCGCCGCGCTGCTGCTCGGCCACGCGCCCGAGTGGCTCTTCTTCGCCTCCGCGCTGCTGGTCACCGCGCTCAACCGGTTCATCCTGGCCGGCCTGTCCGCCGCGCTGCCCCGGGTGGTCTCCCCCGCCCAGCTGGTCACCGCCAACGCACTCTCCCCCACCGCCGGCACCGTGGCCGCGGCCTGCGGCGGCGGAGCCGGGTTCCTCGTCCACCAGGTGCTGCCGCCGGGCGCCACCGCCGACGCCGCCCTGGTCACGGTGGCCGCGCTGCTCTACCTCTCCGCCGCGCTGGCCGCGCAGCGGATGGCCCCCTCGCTGCTCGGCCCCGAGCACCATCCCGACCGCCCCGAGCTGCGCGCCGCCCTCGGCCGGGCCGGCCGCGACCTGCTGGACGCGCTGCGCCACCTGGCCCGGGACAGCCGGCCCGCGGTGTCCGCCCTGGCCGCGGTCACCGCGGCCAGGTTCTGCTACGGCGTACTGATCGTCACCGTGCTGATGCTCTCCCGCTACACCTTCAACCCGCCCACCGACACCCGGGCCGGGCTGGCCACCCTGGGCACCGCGCTCGGCTGCTCGGCGGTCGGCTTCTTCCTGGCCGCGGTGATCAGCCCGTGGTTCACCCGGCGGCTCGGGCTGACCCGGTGGATGGTGCTCTGCCTGGGGTCGGCGGCCCTCTTCGTCCCCGCGCTCGGGCTGCCGTTCGCCGAGGCGCCGGCGATGGCCGCCGCGCTGCTGCTCGGGGTGGTCACCCAGGGCAGCAAGATCTGCGCCGACACCATCGTCCAGGAGTCGGTCGCGGACGACTACCGCGGCCGCGTCTTCGCCCTCTACGACGTGCTCTTCAACGTCGCGTTCGTCGCCGCGGCCGGGGTCACCGCCCTGGTGCTGCCGCTGGACGGGCACTCGCCGGGCGTGCTGCTCGGGGTGGCCGCCGTCTACGCGGCGAGCGCGCTGCTCTACGCCCGGTGGCCGGCCTGACCGGGCCAGGTACCCCCGGGGCGTACGAATCGCTAGATTACCCAGGCACCATCGCGCCACCGCTGCTCCACCATCGCTCCACTTCCCGCCAGCCCTTGGCCGTCGCGCCGTTCCCGGAGAGCCGTTGTGAGCAATCCGCATCAGTCGCCGAACCCGTCCGACCCGAACGCCTCGGCCGAGGCACCGGAAGCCCAGCGCGACGCCCGCCCGGCCGACGAGGCCACGGTCGTCATACCCAAGGCGGACACACCGTCTGACGGACCGGCAGTCGAGGACGCGGTGCCGACCGCAGCCGCCGCCACCGGGGAGGCGCCCACCTCCTTCATGCTCGCCGCACCACTGGCTTCCGCCAAGGAGCCTGCGAAGGAGCCCGCCGCGGCGCCCGCCACCAAGGAGGCGCCCACCTCCTTCATGCTGGCCGCACCGCTCGCACCTGCCGAGGAGCCCGCGAAGGAGCCCGCCGCGGCCCCCGCCACCAAGGAGGCACCCACCTCCTTCATGCTCGCCGCACCCCTCGCACCCGCCGCCGACACCGAGCCCAAGGACGAGCCCCCGGCCGAACCCGCGGACCAGGCCCCCGGCAGCGAGCCCCCCGCCTCCGAGGCGCCGACCGCCGTCCTGCCCAAGGACGCCCCCACCGCCGTGCTGCCGACCGCACCGGAGCAGGCCCCCGCCGCCGAGCCTGCGGTCGCCGCCGCCCCCGTGCCCCCGGCCCCCACCATGCCGCCGCCCGTCTTCGCCACGCCGCCCGCCCCGCCGGTCGCCCCCGCGCCACCCACCGCCGCTCCGGTGTTCGCCGCCCCCGCCCCGCCGAACCCGTTCGCCGCCCCGACCCCGTCGGTGAGCTACGACTACGGCTACGGCTACCAGCCGGCGACCCCCGCCTGTCGGGTCTGCGGCGGCATGCCCGCCGTGGAGACCACGGTGCACGGGCACCAGGGCCTGGTCGTGGTGATGCGCTTCCTGCGCCAGCCCGGCCCCTACTGCCGGGTCTGCGGCACCGCGACGGTCCGCCACCTGTCCCAGTACACGCTGCTGCGCGGCTGGTGGGCCTACCTGTCGCCGCTCTTCACGCTGATCGCGCTGCTGCGCACCCGCTCCGCCTACCAGAAGATCCGCCGGCTGCCCGAGCCCGTCCCGGGCACCCACGGCCCGCAGCTCGACCCGGGCAAGCCGCTGACCAAGCGCGGCGCGATCTGGATGCTGCTGCTGCCGGTGGCCGCGCTGGTCACCGCGATCACCCTGCCGGTAGTGCTGCTCGCCGGCGGCAGCGGTGGCGACACGGTGGCCGGCACCTCGGTGCTCAAGGCGAACGGCGGCGACTGCCTGAGCAACTTCAAGGGCGTGGCCACCCAGGCCGAGACCGGCCCCGACGTGGTGGTGGTGCCCTGCACCGACAAGCACGCCCAGTACCAGGTGCTCGGCCGCGTCGTCAGCATGGACGACCCGGCGAACGCCTGCTCCCTGTACCCGGCCGCCACCTCCTGGTACCAGCACAAGGACGCGTCCGACAGCTTCGTGCTCTGCCTGGCCGCCAACACCCCGGGCGCCGCGCCCACCCCCGGCAGCACGCCGGACGACACCTCGGGCGGCAGCACCCCCACCGGCTCCTCGGGCTCCAGCGTCTGACCGGGCCGGGCCGCACCCGCAACGCGAGGGGGCTCCCGGGCGTGCCGCCCGGGAGCCCCCCGCGTCCTGTCGTCCTCGCCTCCGTGCGCCTTCGCGCCGGCGGTCAGGCCCCCTGCTCCCGGGCCCACCACTCGTGCAGCGCCGCCACCGCCTGCTCGTGCTCCATCGGGCCGACCTCCAGGCGCAGCTCCAGCATGTGCTTGTAGGCCTTGCCGACCACCGGCCCGGGCTTGAGCCCGAGCAGCTCCATGATCTGGTTGCCGTCCAGCGCGGGCCGGATCGCGTCCAGCTCCTCCTGCGCCTTCAGCTGGTCGATCCGCTCCTCCAGGCCGTCGTAGGTGCGCGAGAGGTTGGCGGCCTTCTTCTTGTTCCGGGTGGTGCAGTCGGAACGGGTGAGCTTGTGCAGGCGCTCCAGCAGCGGGCCGGCGTCGGTGACGTAGCGGCGCACCGCGGAGTCGGTCCACTCGCCGCCGCCGTACCCGTGGAACCGCAGGTGCAGCTCCACCAGCCGGGAGACGTCGTCGATCAGCTCCTTGGAGTACTTCAGCTCCCGCATCCGCTTGCGGGTCATCTTCGCGCCGACCATCTCGTGGTGGTGGAAGGAGACCCGACCGTCCGACTCGAAGCGGCGGGTGCGCGGCTTGCCGATGTCGTGCAGCAGCGCGGCCAGCCGCAGCGTGAGGTCGGGGCCGTCCTGCTCCAGGTCGATGGCCTGCTCCAGGACGGTGAGCGAGTGCTCGTAGACGTCCTTGTGCCGGTGGTGCTCGTCCTCGGTCAGCCGCAGGGCGGGCAGCTCGGGCAGCACGTGGTCGGCCAGGCCGGTGTCGACCAGCAGCCGCAGGCCCTTCACCGGGTGCTTGGCCAGCAGCAGCTTGTTCAGCTCGGCCTGCACCCGCTCGGCCGAGACGATGGTGATCCGCTCGGCCATCCCGGTCATCGCCGTGACCACCTCGGGGGCCGGGGTGAAGTCCAGCTGGGCGGCGAAGCGGGCGGCGCGCATCATCCGCAGCGGGTCGTCGGAGAAGGACTCCTCCGGGGTGGCGGGGGTGCGCAGCACCCGGGCCTCCAGGTCGTCCAGCCCGTGGTGCGGGTCGACGAACCCGCGCCCGGGCAGGTCGACCGCCATCGCGTTGACCGTGAAGTCGCGGCGCACCAAGTCCTGCTCGATGGTGTCGCCGAAGGTCACCTCGGGCTTGCGCGAGCTGCGGTCGTAGGCCTCGCTGCGGTAGGTGGTGATCTCGATCAGGAAGCTGCCGTCGGGCGTGTCCTTGCGGGCGCCGACGGTGCCGAAGGCGATCCCGACCTCCCAGACCGCGTCGGCCCAGCCCCTGACCAGTTTGAGCACCTGCCCGGGCCGGGCGTCGGTGGTGAAGTCCAGGTCGTTGCCGAGCCGGCCGAGCAGCGCGTCCCGCACCGAGCCGCCGACCAGGGCCAGCCGGAAGCCGGCCGCCTGGAACCGGCGGGCGATCTCGTCCGCGACCGGCGAGACCCGCAGCAGCTCCTGCAGTCCCAGCGTCTGGGCCTGGCTCAGGCCGGGCAGCGCGGTGACCGCGGCTGGGGCGGCGGAGCCCGGAACGGGGAGGGCGGGGGGACGGCTGGCGGCGGACTCATTGGCGTTGGACACGGCACACAAGGGTACGTGCCCCGGCCGCCGCACTGCCGCCCCCTTTTTCAGCGCACTCTCATGCGCCCCGTACCCCGGCCCCACTTCCCGGCCCGCAACACTGGGATGCGGCCGGCGTCGTTACCATGCCGGTGGGACTGCTGGTCCGCTGCGGGTGCGAGCCCGAGCCGCGTGTCGTCGCGGCTGCGCGGACCGGGGCGAAGACGACCGCGATCAGAACGGCGAGGACGAAGCGCGTGGGCGAGCCAGCACGGCACACCGAGGGCCTCGATCGGCCCCGTCCGGTCACCCGGCGACTGCCCCGGGCCCTGCGCTCGACCACCCTGCTCGCCGGTGCGCTCGCCCTGCTCGGCACCGCCATCGGCCCGGCCGCGGCCGCCGGCGGGACCCCGCCCGACTACGCCACCGTCTCGCCGGACTTCCCGGTCGCGGTCTCCGTCTCGGCCGTCCAGCAGCCCGGTGCGGCCGCCGGCGACCCGCTGACGGTGAGCGGCACCATCACCAACACCGGCCAGAGCCGGCTCAAGGGCGCCCAGGTGGGCCTGGAGCTGGGCCAGGGCAAGTCTCCGCTGCGCAGTCGCAGCGCGATCGCCGCACTGACCACCCGCACCGACCCGGACAGCGCCGACGGCCAGCCGCTGCCGGCCCCGGTGGCGAACCTGGGCGACCTGGCCCCGGGCGCCAGCGTCTCGTTCACCCTGCCGCAGGTGTCGCAGGCGGACCTGAAGCTGCCGCAGGCGGACGTCTACGAGCTCGCGGTGGCCGTCCAGGCCGGCACCGACGACGACTCGACCCCGCACCAGGTGGGGATCGGCCGCACCCTGCTGCCGTACTTCCCGAGCGGCACCCCCGACACCCAGCCGACCCAGGTGGCCACGCTCTGGCCGCTCACCCACGCCCCCGAGCTGGTCGCCCAGACCATGCCGGACCAGGACCAGAACCAGAACCAGATCCCGGTGCTGCGCGACGACAGCCTGGCGGGCGAGCTGCAGCCGAACGGGCGGCTCGGCAAGCTGCTCGACATCGGCTCCAACATCCCCGGCCTGACCTGGGTGATCGACCCCGACCTGCTGGACGCGGTCTACGCGATGACCAAGCCCTACCGGGTCCAGCTGCCCGGCAAGAGCGGCGACACGGCCCAGAGCAGCACCACGACCGCGGGCACCGGGCAGGCGGTGGCCAGCAAGTGGCTGGACCAGCTGCGCGAGGCGGTGACCAAGAACGGCGACGAGGTGGTGGCGCTGCCCTACGGCGACCCCGACCTGGCCTCCATCGCGCACAACGGCGGCAACCTGCCCGGGGTGAACACCGTGCTGGCCAAGGCCCAGCAGGCCGGCCAGCTGACCGTCGAGGGCCGGCTCTCGGTGGACCCGCAGGACGACGTCGCCTGGCCCTACCAGGGCTACCTGGACCAGCCCACCGCGCAGGTCGCCCAGCAGCTCGGCGGCTCCCGGGTGATCGTCAGCAGCGCCAGCGTGACCGACCCGCGCTCGCTCAACTACACGCCGAACGCCGCCCGGCCGCTGCCGAACGGCCAGACCGCCGTGGTGGCCGACAGCACCATCGCGGACGTGCTGCAGTCCTACGACCCGAGCGTGCCCGGCGCCAGGTCGGCGGCCGAGCAGCGACTGCTCGCCGAGACCCTGGCGGTCACCCGGGAGCGCCCCAACAGCCAGCGGACCCTGGTGGTGATGCCGCCGCGCACGCTCTCCGCGGACACCGCGCAGCTGATCGCGGACACCCTGGCGAAGGCGCAGAACCAGTGGCTCACCTCGGTCTCGCTGGACACCGTCACCAACACCGCGCCCGACCCCGGCACCGCCGGCACCACGATCCCCGGCGACGGCTACCCGAGCACGCTGCGCTCCGGCGAGCTGCCCTCGGACGGCTTCGCCAAGGTCGCCCAGACCCAGCAGGAGATGGAGCTGCTGCTGCGGATCCTCACCGCCCCCAGCCGGGTCAGCAGCCCGTTCGGCGCCGCGATGCTGCGTTCGGTCTCCACCGCCTGGCGCGGCAACGAGCCGACCGGGACGCAGTACCGCAAGGACATGGAGAAGTACCTGACCGAGCTGCAGAACGCGGTCAGCATCCCGGTCAAGAGCAGCAAGATCACGCTTGCGGGTGATTCCGGGCTGATCCAGGTCAGCGTCCGCAACGACCTGACCCAGCCGGTGACCAACCTGCAGCTGCACCTGACGTCCAGCCAGCCCTACCGGCTCAACGTCAGCAAGCAGCAGGACATCATGCTCAACGCGGCGCAGAGCGCCTCGCCCAAGTTCCTCGCCCAGGCGCAGGGCAACGGCCCGGTCCAGATGACCGCGCAGCTGTGGACCACCGGCCCGGACGCGCAGCCGTACGGCGAGGAGCGGAAGTTCACCGTCGAGGTCAGCCAGGTGCCCAACGGGGTCTGGTGGGTGGTCGGGGCCGGCACCGCGCTGGTGCTGCTGGCCGGGCTGCGGTTCTTCCTGCAGCGCCGCAAGCGCAAGGGCGAGCCGGACGAGGACCCGGACGCGCCGCTGACCGACCCGGACGGCCCGCAGGACCCGGCCGCGGCGGCCACCGGACCGGAGGCCGCGGAGCCGGGGACGAATCCGGACGAACCGGATGGCCGACCGACGCCGGAAGGGGCTGCGGCGCACCCCTAGCGGACGGCGTCGAAAGCCGGGATCGGGTCCGCTGTGATGAGACAGTAGGTCTCGGCGAGACGGCCGGATCCGACCAGCGATGAGGTGGCATGACCGAGCGGAGCAAGGCGGTCCCCCCTGCCGGGCAGCAGGGGAAGGCACCGCGCAACGGCGACGATCGCGCACCGGCCTCGGCAGCCGCGGCAGCGGCCGACGAATCCGACTGGTACCTCACCGAGACCTTCGCCCGCGACCCGTTCGCCGCCGACGCCTACGCCGCCGCGGACGGGTCCGACCCCTACGACCAGTTCGCCGACCCCGAGCCGGCCGCGCCCGTCCCGCCGCCCGCGCCCCGGGCCGGAGCCGGTGCCAGAACCGGGGCCGGGTCCGGGTCCGGGTCCGATGCCGCGGACGGCGCGGACCCGCTGCCCGCGCAGCCCCGGGAGCACGCCGAACCGCCGGCCGAACCGCTCCTCGCCGAGCCGGTGGTCCCCGCCTCCCGCTGGGCGCGCGCCACCGCCCGGCTGCGGGCCGCCGCCGACCCGGCGCCCGAGCCCGCCGCCGACCCGGAGGGCGCCGAGTTCCTGGGGGTGGACGCGCTGCTCGCCCCGCCCGCCGCCGCCGGCACCACCGCGGTGGCCACCGCCCCGGAGCGGTCCGGCCTCCCGGTGATCGAGTTCGACCCGCCGCTCACCGCTGAGGAGGCCGAGCTGCAGCGCCCGGTGCCGACCGGTCCCGGGAAGCCGGGCGGCCGGGCGGGCGACCGGGACGACGAAGGCCGCGCGGGCACCGCCGCCGACCAGGACGGCGAGGACGCCGAGGACCCCGAGGACCCCGGGGAGCCGGGCGGGCCCGGGGGCCCGGGGTCACCGGCGGGCGGCGTGGCCAAGGTCGCGAGCCTGCTGAACTCCAGCGCCGTCATGGCCGCCGGCACCCTGGTCTCCCGGGCCACCGGGTTCCTGCGCACCATGGTGATCGCCGCCGCGATCGGCGTCGGCACCATGGGCGACTCCTACTCCGCCGCCAACACCCTGCCCACCCTGCTCTACATCCTGATCGGCGGCGGCGCGCTCAACGCGGTCTTCGTCCCGCAGCTGGTCCGCAGCATGAAGCAGGACGAGGACGGCGGCACCGCCTACGCCAACCGGCTGCTCACCCTGGTGATGACCGGTCTGGCCGGTGTGGTCTTCGTCGCCGTGCTGGCCGCCCCACTGCTCGTGCAGCTGATCTCGCACTCGCTGATGAGCGGCACCGCCAGCGCCGACACCACGGTGGCACTGGCCCGCTACTGCCTGCCGACCATCTTCTTCATGGGCGTGCACGTGGTGATGGGTCAGATCCTCAACGCCCGCGGCCGGTTCGGCGCCATGATGTGGACGCCGGTGCTCAACAACGTCGTGGTGATCTTCACCTTCGCGATGTACCTGTGGGTCTTCGGCACCTTCCAGCACAGCCGGGTGACCCCGGCGACCGTCAGCCCGGAGGGCCTGCGGCTGCTCGGCATCGGCACCCTGCTGGGCCTGGCCGTGCAGGCGCTGGCGATGGTCCCGTACCTGCGGGCCGCCGACTTCCGGTTCCGGCCGCGCTTCGACTGGCGCGGGCACGGCCTGGGCAAGGCGGCCCGGCTCGCCAAGTGGACCTTCCTCTTCGTGCTGGCCAACCAGGCCGGCTACCTGGTGGTCACCCAGCTGGCCACCGCGGCCGGCGGCCGGGCGGCCGCGGCCGGCCACCTGGGCGTGGGCCTGGCCGCCTACTCCAACGCCCTGCTGATCTGGCAGCTGCCGATGGCGGTGATCACCGTCTCGGTGATGAGCGCGGTGCTGCCCCGGCTCGCCCGCTCGGCCGCCGACGGCGACGCCGGGGCGGTGCGCGACGACCTCTCCTACGGGCTGCGCACCTCGGCGGTGGCGATCGTGCCCGCCGCCTTCCTCTTCCTGGCCCTCGGCCCGCAGATCGGCGGCGCCATCTACGGCCTGGGCAACGGCGGCAGCGCCGCCCACGGGACCACGGCGGTCGGCTTCATGCTCTCCGCCTTCGCGCTCGGCCTGATCCCCTACTCGGTCCAGTACGTGCTGCTGCGCGGCTTCTACGCCTACGAGGACACCCGCACCCCGTTCTCCAACACCGTCTGGGTCGCCGTCACCCAGGCCGCCAGCGCGCTGCTCTGCTACCTGCTGCTGCCGGCCCAGTGGGCGGTGACCGGGATGGCGCTGGGCTACGGCGCCTCCTACCTGGTGGGCGTGCTGGTGGCGGTGCCCAAGCTCAAGCAGCGGATCGGCGGGCTGGACACCGGACGGATCGCCAAGACCTACGTCCGGCTGGCCATCGCCTGCCTGCCCGCCGCCCTGACCGGTTTCGTGGTCGCGCTGCTGGTCGGCGACCTGGTCGGCGGCTGGTTCGGCAGCGTGCTCGCCGTGCTGCTGGCCGGTGCGGGGCAGTTGACGGTCTTCCTGACGCTGGCCCGACGGATGCGGATCGAGGAACTCAACGCGGTGCTCGGCATGGTCCGTACCCGACTGGGCCACTGACCTGGCATCAGTTTGTCCACCTACTGAGCGGAACGGGCCTCGGCGGAACCGGATGGCCGCGTAAGCGGTCGTACTCCGGTGGGAAGAGTGGGCACAATTGTCTCGAACGACTTGGTCTGCAGACCCGGGTCTTCGCCTGCCCGCTTCCCGGGCTCGGCGGGGGCGCCGCACCGGGCGCTACAAGGGGAGGCTGGACGACGGTGGCTGATCGCACCAAGGATCGCGCCGAGGCAGTCGTCGACCGCGGCGCCGCCCGGCACCCGGCCCGACCGCCCGCCAAGGCCGCCGGCCCGCCGGCCGCCGGGGCTCCCGACGAGACGGCCGGCGAGGCGACCGGCGAGGCGACCGGCGAGATCACCGCGCCGCTCTCCGCCGCCGAGATCGCGGCCGAGCTGGCCGACCGGCCGGCCCCCGAGAGCAGCCCGGAGCCGGGCGGCATCGACGGCGCGTCGGCGGCCACCCAGGTGCTGCCCGCCCCGGGCGGCGCGGAGACCACCATGGAGCTCGGCGCCAAGCCCGCCGGGGGCACGCCGGACGGCGACGACGACACCGCGGACCCGGCAGACCCGGCAGACCCGCGCCCCGAGCACCTCCCGGTGCCGGACCGCGCGCTCGGCGACACCATCGCCGACCGCTACCGGCTCGAGGAGTGCATCTCCCGCTCCGAGGTGTTCAGCAGCTGGCGCGCCGTGGACGAGAAGCTGCGCCGCGCGGTGGGCGTGCACCTGCTCGCGGCCGGCAGCCGGCGGGCGGCTGCCGTGCTCGCCGCGGCCCGCTCGGCGGCCCTGCTCGGCGACCCGCGCTTCGTGCAGGTGCTGGACGCGGTGGAGGAGGGCGAGCTGGTCTACGTGATCCGCGAGTGGCTGCCCGGCGCCACCGACCTGGCCACCCTGTTCGCGGACGGCCCGTTCACCCCGTACGAGGCCTACCAGCTGGTCCGTCAGGTCAGCGATGCGGTCGCCGCCGCCCATCAGAGCGGCCGTGCCCATCTGCGGCTGACCCCGCGCTGCGTGCTGCGCACCGACACCGGCCAGTACCGGATCAACGGCGTCGCGGTGGACGCGGCGCTGCGCGGGCTGCCCGACCAGGACGCCGAACTGGCCGACACCCGGGCGATCGGCACCCTGCTCTACGCGGCGCTGACCCACCGCTGGCCGCACCCCGAGGACCGTTACGGCCTGACCGGCCTGCCCGCGGACAGCGGGCTGCCCGCCCCGATGGCGCTGCGCGGCGACGTGCACCCGGGGCTGGCCGAGCTGGCCGTGCGGGCCCTGGGCGCCCCGCCGCCGCACCGGGGGACGCCGATCGGCAGCCCGGCCGCGCTGGCCAAGGAGGTCGCCAAGCTGCCCCGGATCCGCCAGCCCGAGCAGGCCACCGCGGTGCTGGAGCGACCGGTCCCGCGCTACCCCGCTCCGGACCGGGCCGCCGCGGACCGCGGCGCCGCCCAGCGCACCCAGGCGCTGCGACCGGTGGCGCCCGGCCACGGGCACGGCCCCGGCCACGGGCACCTCACCGGTGTCGCCCCGCACCTGACGGGCGCGCCCGGCCCCGCCCCCCGCCGCCGGCCGCGCCGGGCCGTCCGGGTGCTGAAGTGGACGGTCTCGGTGGTGCTGCTGGCGGCCATCGGCTACGGCTCCTGGCAGGTGGCCGGCCAGCTCGGTGCCGGCAGCGACAAGCAGGTGGTCGGCGGCGGCACCGCCAGCACCTCGGCCGCCGCGAGCACCTCCCCGGCGCCCGGCCCCACCCCGCTGCCGATCCGCACCATCCAGTCGTTCAACCCGTTCGGCAGCGGGCCGATGCACACCAACCTGCTCTCCCAGATCAACAGCGGCGCCCCGGGCGCCGCCTGGTCGACGGACGGCTACTACCAGGACCTGAGCACCATCGGGCACGGCACCGGCCTGCTGGTCGACCTCGGCTCGGCCCAGCCGGTCGGCTCGGTGGCGGTCCAGTTCATCGGCGGCACCACCGCCGAGCTGCACGTGCCCAGCGCCGCGGGCGACACGGCTCCGACCCAGTTCTCCGACTTCGGCGCGCCGGTGGCCAACGGCAACGGGGAGTCGGTCCAGTTCGCCCTCGGCTCCCCGGTCACCACCCGCTTCCTCTTGATCTGGCTGACCAGCCTCCCCAAGGATGGGAGCGGCAGTTACCGCGGCCAGGTGAGCAGCATCAAGGTCACCGGCTGACCCCGGCAGCCGGCCGTCCCCGGGCGGCCCGCGACCGAGGTCGCTGCGCCGCGCCGCACACCGAGGGGCAGGCAGATGGCAGGACCGGCACGACCAACGCCGCCCGGCAGTGGGGAGGCGACCGACCACGGCGGCTCCGGCGCCACGGCCGCCGAACCGAGCGACACCGAGCCGAGCGACACCGAGCTGCTGGCCCGGCACGTCGCCGGTGACCGGACGGCCTTCGAGCTGCTGGTGCGCCGCCACCGGGACCGCCTGTGGGCCGTCGCGGTGCGCACCCTCGGCGACCGGGAGGAGGCCGCCGACGCCCTGCAGGACGCCCTGGTCTCGGCGCTGCGCGCGGCGCACACCTTCCAGGGGCGCTCCGCCGTCACCACCTGGCTGCACCGGATCGTGGTCAACGCGTGCCTGGACCGAGGGCGGCGGGTCACCAGCCGGCGCACCGACCCGCTGGGCGACGAGCCGGGGCGGTTGGACTCACTGGTCCCGCCGGCCGAGCCCACCGAGGCGCTGGTGATCCGGCACGAGGTGCGGCGCGAGGTGGCCGCCGCGCTGGCCGAGCTGCCGGCCGACCAGCGGGCCGCCCTGGTGCTGGTGGACATGCAGGGCTACCCGGTGGCCGAGGCCGCCGAGGTGCTCGGGGTCCCGGTCGGCACGGTGAAGAGCCGCTGCGCCCGCGGCCGGGCCCGGCTGCTGCCGCTGGTGCGCCACCTGCGGCAGGCGGACGAGCCGCCGCCGGGCGGGGGCGCCGGGGGCACCGTTTCACGTGAAACACAGCCACGTGGAACACAGCCGCGTGGAACACCGCCACGTGGAACAGAGCCGCGTGGAACAGAGCCGCGTGGAACGCGACCGCATGGAACGGAGGCAGGTGGCGCAGCGCCCCGTGGCCCCGAGGCGCGCGAAGCACCGCCGGGTGGCACCCCGCCGCCGGAGCCGGCAGCCGACGCACCACCGGGGAACCGGTCGGGCACCCGCTCCGTCCCATCCCGGGGCCCCAGCACCCCCGCGCCGCAGCCGAGCCTGGAAGGAGGCACGACGACCCGATGACGAACCAGCCGTCCGAGCCCGCCGAGTCGGCGTCGCCCGTTCCCCACCCGGCCGGCGATCACCTCGGCACCGACCACCCCAGCACCGACCAGCTCGCCGACCTCCACGAGGAGCTGCTCCCCGCCGCCGAGGCCGCCGCGCTCCACGACCACCTGGCCGGCTGCGCCGAGTGCGCCGACACCTTCGCCGCGTTCGACGAACTCACCGAGCTGCTCGCCGGCGACCCGGTCCCGCCCATGCCGGCCACCGTCGCGGACCGGCTCGACGCCGCCCTGCGCGCCGCGCTCGCCGAACCGCCGGCCACCGGGAGCACCGCACCCACCCCCCAGCCGGCCTCCCAGTCCACCCCCCGGCCGACGGCACCGACCGGCACCCCGGCGCCCGCCCGGCACCTTGCCGGCACCGGTCCTGCCGCCGCTCCCGGTCCCGCCGCCGGCCCGCCCGGTCGCGCCGACCGTGGCACGGGCCCCGGCCGCACCC
>NZ_JBNQTI010000046.1:0-51343 GCF_050325825.1 Kitasatospora sp. LaBMicrA B282 | reverse complement strand
GGCGGCGTTGGGGTGCGTGCATCGGCGGCGCCGAGGAGGGAGTCCATGCGGAGCATCGGCGACTGACGAGAAGCCGTCGAGGTGCGTGCCCCGGCGTCGCCGCGCAGACGGGGGTTTGAAGACAGGCCCTAGTCCGCCGGCCGCCGCAGCAGGGAGCGCAGGGTCGGGGCCACCGCCGGGCGGATCAGGTCGAGCGGCCCGAGCGAGCGGACCAGGCGGGCCCGGCGGTCCGGCAGGTCCAGCGCCAGCACCCGCTGCATCCAGGCCCGCCGCGAGCCGAGCGGCACCGTGCGCGCGTCGGCGAGCAGCGAGTAGGGGCCGGTGGTCCAGCGCATCGTCGGCGCCCGGTACCCCTTGGGGCGCTTCTCCCCGGCCCGCTGGAGCCGGGTCATCCAGTGCGGCACCACGTCGAAGACGAAGGTGGCCCGCGGCAGCCGCGCCGCGCAGGCCGCCACCAGCGCGTACACCTCCCCCGGCTCCAGGTACATCAGCAGGCCCTGCGCCGTGATCAGGGTCTCCTGCCCCAGCTCGACCTCGTCCAGCCAGGCCGGGTCGGTGACCGAGCAGGCCACCTGGCGGTGGCGCGGGGCCGGTGGCAGCAGGCGTTCGCGCAGCGCGACGCCCTCCGGCAGGTCGACCCCCAGCCACTGCGCCCGGCCGTTGTCGGTCCGCCAGTACTGGGTCTCCAGCCCCTCGCCCAGGCAGACCACGGTGCCGCGCGGACAGCGGGTGAGGAAGTCCACCACCTCCCCGTCGAAGGCGAGCGCGCGCAGGGCCTGGATGCGGGCGAACGCCGCGGAGTTCGGGCCGAACCGCTGCTCGAACGGGAAGTCGAGCCGGTCGACCAGCGCGACCGCCTCCGGATCGTGCAGCAGCGCGTCGGGGCGCCTGGCCTCAAGCGCCCGCTGGTAGAGGATCCACAGCGCCGTCTCCGGCAGCGCGCTGGGGGCGAGGTCGCCCGGCAGATCGGTACGGCCCTCGGCGGCGGACAACGCGATCGGCTCCTCGGCTCGGCGGACCGGCCCGCGCTCCGGGCCGGGCAGCACGCCCGGCCGGCGGACCTGGGGTCATTCTGACACCGGGTCCGCCCGCGCCGGGCCGCGACACCAGGGCCGCCCCCGCCGGGGATGCCGCACGGTCGAGGAGCCCGCGGAGGAAGAGCCCCGAGCGGCCCGGCTCAGCCGATGCTGAAGGCGCCGTCCGGTGGCGGCGGCGAGGGCTGCGCCGCGGCGTCCGGGACCGGCGTGGCCGAGCCGATCAGCCCGCGCAGCTCGGCTCCCTCGACCAGCCGGGCCGGGAAGACGTCGCCGGCCAGCCGGCGGGCCAGGTCCTGCACCGGGAGCGCGTGGCCCGCGCCGATCAGCAGCAGGTTGCCGTACCGGCGCCCGCGCAGCACCGAGGGTTCGGCGATCAGGCAGCAGTGCGGGAAGACCTCGCGGACCGCGGCGGCCTGGCCGCGGGCGAAGTCGAAGGGCGCGCTGTCGGCCAGGTTCGCGGCGTAGCAGCCGGTCGGCCGCAGCGCGGCGGCGGCGAGCTCCACGAAGTCGAGGCTGGTCAGGTGGGCCGGGGTGCGCGAGCCCTGGAAGACGTCGGCGATCACCAGGTCGAGGCTGCCCGGTCGGGTGCCGGCCAGCAGCTCGCGGGCGTCGGCGACGGTGACGTCGATCCCGTCCTGCTCGGCCCACGGCAGCACCTCGCGGACCAGCTCGACCAGCGGGCCGTCCGCCTCGGCCACCCGCTGCCGGGAGCCGGGGCGGGTGGCGGCCAGGTAGCGGGGCAGGGTGAGCGCCCCGCCGCCCAGGTGCAGCACGTCCAGCGGCCAGCCCGCGGGGGCCAGGGTGTCGGCCAGGTGGCCGAGCCGCCGGGTGTACTCGAACTCCAGGTGGGTCGGGTCGGCCAGGTCGACGTAGGACTGCGGGGTGCCGTCCAGGGTGAGCAGCCAGCCGCCCTCGTCGTCGAGGTCGGGCATCAGCTTGGCGGTGCCGAACGCGGTCGGCCGCTGCACCGGCAGCCGCTCGACCGGTTCGCCGGCCGTCACTGATCCGTCAGGCGTCACTGGTCCGTCAGGCGTCACTGACAGGCCTTCAGCCAGCGGTCCAGCTCGGCGAAGACCTCGGCACGGACCGCGGGGGCGGAGAGCACCAGGTCGTGCATGCCGCCCTCGATCCGCACGCAGGTGACGTGCCGGCCCAGCCGCGGGGCGAGGTCGGCGATGTCGTCGGCGCGCAGCACGGCGTCGCGGCGGTGCAGCTCGGGGTCCCAGGTCTTGGTGGCGATCGAGGCGGTGGAGGCCATCAGCAGCACCGGGCAGTCGATCGGCAGGCCACGGCGGACCTGGCGGTGGCCGCGCTGGACGGCGGCGAGCCAGCCGGCGTAGAGCGGGAAGCCCTCGGCGGGCTTGAGGGTGAGGTCGAAGTCCCACTCGCCGCGGTGGTCGCGGTGCAGGCTGTGCACGTAGTGCGGGTTGATCGCCTGCGGCAGCTTGCGCAGCCCGTCGAGCCGGGCGAGCGCATCGAGCGCCGGGGCGCCCAGGGTGCGCACCACCGGAGCGGTCGGCATGGCGAGGAAGGGGCTGTTCAGGAAGAGCCCGTCCACCACGCCGCGCCCGGCCCGGCGGGCGGCCCAGAGCGCGGCCACCAGGCCGCCGGTGGAGTGGCCGTTGACCAGTAGCCGGCTGTGACCGTCCTGCTCGCGGATGATCCGGACCGCCCGGTCGATCTCCTCGTCGTAGGCGACCAGGTCGCGCACGTAGTTCGGCGACTGGTGCGGGCGCAGCGAGCGGCCGTACTTGCGCAGGTCGAGCGCGTAGAAGGAGCACCCCCGCTCGACGAAGAAGTCGGCGAGGTGGGTCTGGAAGAAGTAGTCGTTGTAGCCGTGCAGGTAGAGCACCGCCTGCTCGGCACCGGGGACCAGCCGCCGGACCAGGGTCGCGCTGACGGCGCCCTCCTCGTCGGGGGTCAGCGTCAGTTCGGCGGCCTCGTAGGGCTCGCCCAGGGTGTCGGTCACGAAGTCCACAGCGTCCACGGGACGACTGTACTGGGTGGCTGACCTGCGGCACTGCGACCGGTGCCGGGTGTCAGACCGGGACTGCCCTCGGGGGCCGGCGCTACTCGTCCGGGGCCGGTACCGGCGCCGGGGCCGGCTCGCCGAACGGGCGGCCGCGCAGCACGGTGATCACCCCGAGCCCGGCGGCGCTGAGCGGCACGGCGAGCAGGGCGCCGAGGATCCCGGCCACCCCGGAGCCGGCCACCACCGCGATCATGATGGTGGCGGGGTGCAGCTCGACGGTCCGGCTCTGGATCATCGGCTGCAGCACGTTGCCCTCCACCATCTGGACGGCCAGCACCACCCCGAGGGTCCAGACCGCCTTGGAGAGCCCGCCGTCGGCCAGCGCCACCAGCACCGCGACGCTGCCGGAGAGGAAGGCCCCGATGAACGGGACGAAGGCGCCGAGGAAGACCAGGGCGGCCAGCCCGGCGGCCCCGGGCACGCCGAGCACCAGCAGGCCGACGCCGATGAAGGTGGCGTCCAGCAGGGCGATCAGGGTGGTGCCGCGCATGAAGCCGGCCATCGCGGCGAAGGCCCGCTGCCCGCAGGCGATCACCGTCTCGGCCCGGTCGGGCGGCAGCACCGAGCGGACCAGGTCCGCGCTGCGGTGGCCGTCGCGCAGGAAGAAGAAGACCAGGGCGAGCGCCAGCACGCTGCCGGTGACCACCTGGGTGGCCAGGCCGAGCCCGGAGAGCACCCCGTCGGCGAGCGAGGAGACCAGCGAGCTGCCGGAGCCAGCCGACTGGGAGAGCGCGTACTCGATCCGGTCGCCGAGCGGTCCGAGCCGGCCGGCGATCTGCCGGCCGGCCTGCTGGAGCGCGTGCGCGATCTGCGGGGCGCTGTGCACCAACGAGTTGGTCAGCACCGCGAGCACCGTGAAGACCGCGGCCAGCAGCACGGCGCAGGTCAGCCCGGCGGCCAGGCCGCGGCGCAGGCCGCGCCCGACCAGCCAGGGCATCACGGGGTGCAGCAGGGCGCTGCCGAGCAGCGCGAGCAGCAGCGGCACGGTGGCGGCGCGCAGGGCGACCAGGGCGTAGACCACCAGGCCGCCGACGGCGATGAAGAGGATCACGGCGACGGACCAGGCGGCGGCGGTGCGCACCGCCGGGGGAAGCAGCTGCTCCGGTTCTCCGGCCCGCATCGCGCCTCCGCCCGCTACCGAGCCCGCTGCCCCAGCGGGGTGCACCTGACCGGTTCGACTGTCACCGGGTCAGCCACATATCACCATATCTGACACTTATTCACCGGTTTCGACCCGTCATATGCTGCTCTCAACCCCGTCACGTGCCGATCCCGACCCGTCATGTGCCGGTCTCGACCCGTCACGTGCCGATCCCGACTCATGCGCTGCTCTCGACCCGCACCTCGTGCCCCGGCGCCTCGGGCGCCGCGAAGGCCAGCAGCCGTTCCGCCTCCGCCTCGGCGGCCCGCCGCACCGCGGCGGACAGCGGCTCGAACGGCCGCAGCTCGGCCACCGCCGGCCCGCCCGGCGGCCGCGTCACCTCCCAGCGGCCGGCCACGAACCCGTCCACCAGGATCGAGCCGAGCACGATCCCGTTCTGCGTCATCACCAGCGGCCGGTAGGCCTCCGGCAGCACCCGGGTACGGTCGGCGTGCGAGAGCAGCAGGTTGTCGAACGGCGCCACCAGGCGCACCGGAGCGGGCGTGCCGGGGTCGGGCCGCGGCGCGTCCGGCAGGTCGTACAGGGTGCGCCCGGCCTCGTCGCGGAACTCGACCAGCTGCGGCCGCAGCCGGGTGAAGGCCGCGCCCAGCCGGGTCAGCCCGGACCACTTCTGCGCATCCGCCACGGTGGCCGGCCCGAAGGCGGCCAGGTAGCGCAGCACCAGCTGCGCCCGCCGCCGCTCCTCCTCGGCGGGGTCGGCCGGGCGGTCGAGCGGGCGGCCCAGCCAGTGTTCGGCGGTGGTGTGCGCGGCCGCGCCGCCGGTGCGCCACAGGCCCCGCGGCGGGACCTGGACCAGGGCGAGCCGGGCCCGCAGCAGTTGGGCGAGCGCGTTCGGGTCGCGGTCCGGGTGGTCGGCGCCGAGCAGCGCGCCGAGCTGCTGGAAGGTGCGCGGCTCGGCCTCCAGCAGCCGGCGGCCCTGTTCGATCGGCTGCGCCGGGTCGAGCCCGGCCAGCAGCCTGCCGAAGGTGCTGCGCAGCCCCTGGTCGAGGACCGGCTGCAGCAGCGGGCGCAGCGTCAGGCAGTCCGCGGCGGTGACCAGGTGGATGGTGCCGCGCTGCAGGCCGAGCCGGACCACCGCGCGGTCGGTCAGCAGGGTGGCGAGCCGGTCCGGGGTGAAGCCGGGCAGCCTCGACCAGAGCCCGTAGTACGGCGCGTCGGGGGCCTGGGCCTGCAGGCCGACCAGTTCCTCGACCAGCCGCTCGGGCGTCAGCTCGGCCGGGGCGAGCAGGTGCTGACGGGCCAACAGGGCGCGGTTGAGCGCCCGCCGGTCCAGCAGCCGAGCGGCTGCGGCGGTCACCGGGCGGCCGGCGGGCGCTCGTCGAGCCCGGCAGCCGGGCGGTGCTGGTCGGGCCCGGGTACCGGGCGGTGCCGGCCGAGTCCGGGGGCCGGGTGCTGCCGGCCGAGTGCGGGGACCGCGTGCTGCCGGTCCAGCACGCTGCGCAGCAGGCCGATCCGGTTGGAGGTGATCGAGGCGACCCCGGCCACCCGCATCCGGCGCATGGTGCGGCGCAGGTCGACGGTCCAGGTGCTGACCGCCAGGCCGGCCTGCCCGGCGCGGTCCACCAGGGCCCGGTCGACCAGGCCGAAGGGCGGGTTGAGGTACTGCGGGCGCAGGTCGGCCAGCAGTGCGGCGGCGGGCACCCGGGGCTGCTCCCAGGTGAGCGCGATCGGCACCTCGGCGGCCACCGCCCGCACCGCCAGCATCGCCGAGACCGGGCCGCAGAACAGCACCCGCTGCTCGGCGCCCTGCTCGGTGACGGCCCGCCAGCTGGCCGCGGCCGGCTCGGGGTCGTCCAGGTCGATCATCAGTCGGGCCTGCGGGTGGTCGGCCAGCAACGCGAGCGCCTCGGTCAGCCGCGGCACCCGGTGCCCGCCCTCGAAGCGCTGCCCGGCCAGTTGCTCGGCGGTCAGCGCGCGCACCGACCGGCCCAGGCCCCAGAGGCGGTCCAGGGTCGGGTCGTGCAGCAGCACCGGCACCCCGTCCCGGGTCAGTCGGACGTCCACCTCGACCGCGTCGGCGCCGGCGGCCAGCGCGGCGGCCACCGAGGGCAGGGTGTTCTCGCGGTGCCGGTAGGGGTCGCCGCGGTGGGCGACGGCCAGCGGGCGCGGCCCGGCCGCGTGGGCGGTCATCGGGCGCTCCGGGCGGCGGGCCGGACGGCGCTGGGCCGGACGGTGGTCGGCAGGACGGCGGTGGGCACGGCTCTCCTCGGGTGGGTCCGGTCGGACGGCTGGCCTGGCTCGAGCGATCAGCTGGTCTCGATCATCACATTCGTCGATTTGATGACCGCAGTCGCCCGGGCTCCCGGCACCAGCCCCAGCTCCTCGGCCGACTCGCGGCTGATCAGCGAGACCACCCGGAACGGCCCGGCCTGGATCTCCACCTGGGCGGCCACGTCCCCCAGCACCACGTGGGTGACGATCCCGGGGAACCGGTTGCGCGCCGAGGACGGACGCCCCTCCGCCTCCGCCACCCCGGGCTTGGCCAGCTCCCGGGCGAAGGCGGCCAACTGCTGCCCGGCGATGATCCGGTGGCCGTGCTCGTCCCGCTCGGCGGCCAACCGCCCGCCGTCGACCCAGCGGCGCATGGTGTCCGCGCTGACGCCGAGCATCGCCGCGGCTTCGCCGATGCGGTAGTGGTGGACCGGCTGGGCGGACTGTCCCATGGCACTCCCCGGGGATGGCTGGCTCGACTCCGAATCACCTCCATCCTGCCGCATCGGCCACGGCGCGCACACGCGGGCGGGCCCCCGCCCGGGGGCCCGCCTGGTCCGTCCTGGTCCGTCCTGGTCCGTGCGCGTTGCCGCGTCAGGGCTCCAGGGTGATGGAGTTGATCGGCGTCAGGTCCTTGTCGATGTACCAGCCGGCCGGCAGGTAGCCCTGGCAGCCGTCGCCGTTGTAGCCGGTGCAGGTGCGCATGGTCGCCCCGCCGGTCTGGTTGTTGTAGATCCGGTGGACCCCGTACATGTTGCTCAGGTTGTAGGTGCCGTAGGCGTAGTAGGTGAGCTGCGGGGCCGAGTTGAAGCTGGCGTCCGGGTAGATGCAGACGTCGCCGGAGGGGCAGTCGGACTGGGCGGCCGGGGCGGAGACGGCGCCCGGGGCGACGGGCGCGACGGCGGCTGCGGGGGCCGCGGGCGCGGCGTGGGCGGCAGGGCTCAGCGCGATCAGGCCGAGGGCTGCCGCGGCGGCGGCGAGCGCGGCGCCGGTGCGCTTCGGGGAGAGGGACACGGGAAATCTCCTTCGATCACGTTCGAAAGGATGGCGGCGGAATTCGACCGAGCCCCGAAATCAGCTGGTCGATCAACTGGAGAGATCAGTCGGAATACGATCTGACGAACGCACAGAAATCCCGGCTCGTCCCGACTTCCGACGTGGTTCCCACACTAATCAGGGCCTGGGCGGCGGGCTTGGAAAAATGTAAGGTCACAGCGAACCACCGCCTCTTCCGGGAGCCACCGTGCACCACCCGGCCGTTCCGGCGGCGCCCGCCGTGCAGGCCCTCGAGACCGGCGACCTCGCCGTCCGCCCCCCGCACCCCGCGCTCGCCGACCACCTGCTCTGCTACGCCGTCCGCCCGCTCCCGCTGTCCGGCCCGCGGCTGCGCCAGGTCACCGGGCCGACCGCCGCGCTGCTCTCCATCGAGGTCGCACCGGCCCGCGGCGCACCCGGCGCCGCCGTGCTGGTGCTGCTCACCGCGCCGGGCGCCCGTGCCCTGCTCGGCCGCCCGCTGGGCGAGCGGCCCGGCGACCCGGGCGGGCCGTCCGGCGCCCGGACCCGGGAGCTCGCCGCCTGCCTGGCCGCCGCCCCCGACTGGCCCACCCGGTTCACCCTGCTCGACGACCGGCTGGCCCGCTGGATCGCCGCCGGCCCACCGCTGCCCGTCCCGGTCCACCGCGCCTGGCGGCTGATCGCCGCCTCCGCCGGTCGCGCCCCGATCGGCACGGTCGCCACCGAGGTCGGCTGGTCCCGCCAGCACCTCAACTCCCGCTTCCGCCACGAGCTCGGCCTCTCCCCCAAGGCCGCGGCCCGCAACGCCCGGCTGCACCGCGCCGCCGCCCTGCTGCGCCGCCCCGACCCACCGCTCGGCGCCACCGTCGCCGCCGCCTGCGGCTACTGCGACCAGTCCCACCTCGACCGCGACTTCCGCGACCTGGCCGGCTGCACCCCCACCGCCTTCGCCGCCCGGCGCACCGTCTGGGACCCGATCCTCACCGCACCGGGCCCCGCCGACCGTCCGAGCGCACCAACCCGTCCGAGCGCTGCGACCCGTCCGACCGCCCCGACCCGTCCGACCCGTCCGCTACCGTGACCGGTCATGACCGACACTCAGCAGTCCAGCGCCCCAGCCCCGCTCGAGCGGATCCGGCCGCACCAGTTCCACGCCGCCGACGGCCTGGGCGACTGGCGGGTGCTCGGCGAGGGCGCCTGCGCGTACTTCCCCACCGGGTCCTTCGCCGCCGGCGCCCGGCTGGTGCAGGCGATCGCCGAGCTGCCCGGCGTCGACGGCGGGCGACCCGACGTCGACCTGCGCGAGGCCGGGGTGACGGTGCGCCTGATCACGCTGACCGCCGAGTACTACGGGATGACCTCCCGCGACGTCGAGCTGGCCCGCCGGATCTCGGCCGCCGCGCGGGAGCAGGGTCTGGCGGCCGACCCCGGCGGGGTGCAGAGCGTCCAGGTCACCGTGGACGCGCTGGCCGCCCCCGCGGTGGTGGCGTTCTGGCGCGCCCTGCTCGGTTATGACCACCGGGCCGGCAGCCCCGAGGACCTGGTCGACCCGCGCCGCCGCGGCGCCGCGTTCTACTTCCAGCAGATGGACGCCCCGCGCCCGCAGCGCAACCGGGTGCACGTCGACGTCTGGGTCCCGTACGACCGGGCCGCGGCCCGGATCGCGGCCGCGCTGGCCGCCGGCGGCCGCCTGGTCACCGACGAGTACGCCCCCAACCACTGGGTGCTCGCCGACCCGGAGGGCAACGAGGCCTGCGTGGGCGCCGCGGGCGTACCCACCGACTGAGCCGGCGCCGGGCCCCGGGAACGGGCGGCGCCCCCGCACCGGGAGTGCGGGGGCGCCGGTTCGCACCTGGTTCAGGGCTGAGAGCCCTGGTTCAGCGTTGTCAGCCCTGGCTCAGCGCCGACGGCCCCGGCTCAGCGCTGGCGGCCCGGGGAGGCCGGCCCGCGGGTGCCGCCGGAGCGGTGCCGGGCGGGCGCCGAGTGCCGGCGCGCCGGGCGGGTGGTGGTGCGGTGGCCGGTGGGCCAGGCGGCCACCGGGTTGCCGGCCCACCGGGTCCCGTCGGGCATCTCCTCGCCGCGCATCACCAGCGAGGAGGCCCCCACCGCCGCGCCGTCGCCCACCGCGGAGCCCGGCAGCACGATG
This sequence comes from Kitasatospora sp. LaBMicrA B282, assembly GCF_050325825.1. NCBI lineage: Bacteria > Bacillati > Actinomycetota > Actinomycetes > Kitasatosporales > Streptomycetaceae > Kitasatospora > Kitasatospora sp. LaBMicrA B282. The sequence goes on along the minus strand of NZ_JBNQTI010000046.1, from coordinate 41,741 downwards.
GAGTGCGGGCCCAGCGTGGCCCCGGCGCCGAGGCGCACCTGGTCCAGCCGCATCACCCGGTCGTGGAACAGGTGGGTCTGCAGCACGCAGCCGCGGTTGACGCTGGCCCCGTCCTCCACCTCGACCAGGTCGGTCTCCGGCAGCCAGTGCGTCTCGCACCAGACGCCGCGCCCGATCCGGGCGCCCAGCGAGCGCAGCCAGACGTTGAGGAACGGGGTCCCGACCAGGGTCTGGCCGAGCCAGGGCATGGCCAGCTCCTCGACGAAGGTGTCGTAGAGCTCGTTGCGCCAGACGAAGGACGACCAGAGCGGGTGCTCGCCGCTCTTGAACCGGCCGACCAGCAGCCACTTGGCCGCGGTGGTGACCAGGCAGGCGGCGACGCCCGCGCCGATCAGCACCGGGCCGACCAGCGCGGCGCCCAGGATCAGGCCGTCGCTGTCCACCAGCTCCTGCATCGCCACCACCGCGAGGTCGCCCAGCAGTACCGCGCAGAGCACCGGCACCACCCGGCAGAGCTCGACCGCCGCGCGGGCCAGCATCAGCCGGCGCGGCGGGTCGTAGGTGCGGCTGAGGTCACCGGTCTCGGCGACCCGGGGCAGCGCCAGGCCGGGGCGGCCCAGCCAGGAGGAGCCCGGCTCGGCCACCGGCGGGGCGTCGGAGAGCACGCCGACCAGGGCGTCGTCGGGCAACTCCCGGCTGGGCCCGACGATGCCGGAGTTGCCGACGAAGGCCCGGCGCCCGACCTGCGAGGCACCCAGGCGCAGCCAGCCGCCGCGCATCTCGAACGGCGCGATCAGGGTGTCGTCGGCGAGGAAGGCGCCGTCCTCCACCCGCATCAGGCCCGGCAGCGTGAGCACCGTGGAGGCCTCCACCCGGCGGCCCACCCGGGCGCCGAGCAGCCGCAGCCAGACCGGGGTGAACAGGCTGGCGTAGAGCGGGAAGAGCGCGGCGCGCGCGGTGCCCATCAGGCGCATGACCACCCAGGTGCACCAGGCGACCCGTCCGTGCGCGGGGTGGAAGCCCGGCGTGATCGAGCGGCCGAGCAGGCGCACCAGCACCACCAGCGCACCCGCGTAGCAGACCATCGAGGCCAGCGCGGCCAGCGGCGAGGCGACCACCAGCTGGGCCAGCACCGCGCCCAGCGAGCGGTCCCGGTCGACCAGTTGGTAGACCACCAGGAGCGCCGGCAGCGCGGCCAGCACCGGCAGCAGGCCGAGCAGCGGCAGAGCAAGTGCGTAGGCGAGGTTCCAGCCGCGGGAGCGGCCGTGCGCCGGGGCCGGCCAGCCCTCGCCGGCGCGGGCCACGCCGGCGCCGTCCAGCGGGCGGGCCGGGGAGCCGTGCCAGCGCTCGCCGGCCGGCAGGTCGCCGAACAGGCAGGAGCCGGGGGCCAGGTCGGCGCCGTCGGCCAGCCGGGCGCCGGGCATCAGCATCGCGCGGGTGCCGACCCGGGCGCCGGAGCCGACCTCGACCCGGCCCAGGTGCAGCACGTCGCCGTCCAGCCACCAGCCGGCCACGTCGGCCTCGGGCTCGACCGAGCAGCCGGGGCCGAACCGGCCCAGGCCGCTGACCGGCGGCATGGTGTGCAGGTCGGCGCCGCGCCCGACCCGGCAGCCGAGCGCCCGGGCGTAGTGCCGGGCCCAGGGGGTGCCGAGCAGCGAGGCCAGGTTGAAGGCGGCCACCGCGCGCTCCGCGGTCCACAGCCGCAGGTGCACCGCACCGCCGCGCGGGTAGCTGCCGGGCTTGAGGCCGACGGTGAGCAGCCGCGCCGCGGTCGAGCCGAGCACCAGCCGGCCCGGGGCGCTGGCCAGCACCAGCCAGCCGGTGATGATCAGCCACCAGGGGGCGTGCGGGGCCCACGGCACCTTGTGGGTCAGGTTGTCCAGCGCGGCCAGCGCCAGCACCCAGCGCAGCCCGCTGACGGTGTAGGCGACGGTCAGCACCAGCAGCTGCACCAGGCCGGCCCGCCGCGGGGTGGGCCGCACCGGCCGGCTCCGGCCGGGCACCGCCTGCGGGGCCGCGACGTGCCCGCCGGTCGGGTCCGGCGCCGGCCCGTCCGCGCTCGACCGGGGACCGGTCAGCTCGTCCAGCCGGGCCGCCAGCGCGCGCAGCGTGGGGTGGCCGTAGATGTCGGTGACCGAGACGCCGGGGTGGCGCTCGCGCAGCACGCTGACCAGCCGGGCGGCGGCCAGGCTGGTGCCGCCGAGTGCGAAGAAGTCGCTGTCGGCGGTGACCGGCAGGCCGAGCAGTTCGCGCCAGCGGGCGGCCAGCCAGCCGGCGGTGCCGTCCAGGTCGGCGGCCGCACCGGCGTCGCCGGCGCCGGCCAGCGGCCAGGGCAGCGCGTTGCGGTCCACCTTGCCGGAGGTGCGGGTGGGCAGGTCGCCGACCAGGGCGAGCACCGGGACCAGCGACTGCGGCAGCCGGGCCAGCAGCAGGGCGCGGGCGGCATCGGTGTCCAGGCCCGGCTCGGGGTGCTCGGGGACCAGGTAGCCGACCAGCACCTCGCCGCCGGCGGCGGTCCTGCGGACGGCCGCGGCGGCGGCCCGGACCCCGGGCAGCGCCTGCAGGGCGGCGTCGATCTCGCCCAGCTCGATCCGCCGGCCGCCGAGCTTGATCTGCTCGTCGGCGCGGCCGACGAAGACCAGGCCCTCCGGTTCGGCCCGGACCAGGTCGCCGCTGCGGTAGACCCGGGGGCTGCGCAGCCAGGGGTGCGGGCGGAACTTCTCGGCGTCCTTGGCGGGGTCGAGGTAGCGGGCGGTGCCGACGCCGCCGATCAGCAGCTCGCCGGTCTCGTACCAGGCGACCGGCTTGCCCTCGCCGTCCACCACCGCGACCTCCCAGCCGGCCAGCGGCGCGCCGATCCGCACCGGCTGACCGGGGACCAGCTGCGCGGCGGTGGCCACCACGGTGGTCTCGGTGGGGCCGTAGGTGTTCCAGAACTCCCGGCCCGGCACGGCGATCCGCTCGACCAGGTCGGCCGGGCAGGCCTCGCCGCCGACGATCACCAGGCGCACCCGCGCCAGGCACTCGGCGGGCCAGAGCGCGAGCAGCGTCGGCACGGTGGAGATCACCGTGATGCCGCGCTCCACCAGCCAGGGCCCGAGGTCGGTGCCGGCCTTGACCAGCGAGCGCGGCGCCGGCACCAGGCAAGCGGCGTGCCGCCAGGCGAGCCACATCTCCTCGCAGGAGGCGTCGAAGGCGACCGAGAGGCCGGCCAGCACCCGGTCGCCCGGGGCCAGCGGCCGGTTCCGCAGGAAGATCCCGGCCTCGGCGTCCACGAAGGCGGCCGCCGAACGGTGGGTGACGGCCACGCCCTTGGGGCGGCCCGTGGTGCCGGAGGTGAAGATGATCCAGGCGTCGTCCTCGGGGGTGGGACGGCCGGGAAAGCGACCGGGGGCCACCGTGCGGCTGGGGGTGACGGCGCAGCCGGCACCGATCACCGCGCAGACGGCCGCGTCGGTCCAGATCAGCTCGGCGCGCTCGTCCGGGTCGTCGAAGTCGACCGGGACGTAGGCGGCGCCGACCCGGAGCACCGCGAGGATCGCCAGGTAGAGGTCGGCGGTGCCGGACGGGACCCGGACCCCGACCCGGTCGCCGCGCCCGATGCCGGCCGCGGCCAGCCGGCCGGCCAGCTGGTCGACGGCGGCCAGCAACGTGCGGTAGTCGAACACCTGGCCGGCGGCGTCCAGCGCGGGCGCGTGCGGGCAGGCGTGCGCGGCGGCGTCCAGGATGTCCACCAGGGTGCGGACGGGCGGGGGCGCGGCGGTCGGCCACAGTGCCCCGGCCGCCTGGCCCGGCTGGTCCCCCCAGGGTGCGCGCGGATGGGCGCCTCGATCTTCTACTGCTTCCATGAACCTTGCTCTCGCCGGACGGCTTGTGGGGTCAGCAGCGGACGGCACGGAGTCGGCCGCGTGCATGTGGGAGACGCGGCGATCTCGACGAACGGTTGGGCGATCGGCACAACACGACCCATCCGGCCCACTGATCCCAGAACGGAGGGTAATCGGTCACCGTGAGCGACCACGACCACGAAGCCCCTTGTTCATCGAACCCTCATAAAAGGGGCAATGAACGTCACATCATCCGCCTGAGGCGTTCAGCCGGAGGAGGGGTGTTATACGGGGCGTACTCAGAAAACGATCATCGCGTCGGGTGCGAACGGTTCGGGGCGACGGCCTGGCGGAGGCTCGGGGTCAGCCGAGCTCCGGACCGCCGAACAGGTCGCGGCGGGCCGCGTCCGAAGCAGTCAGCACCGCGCCGCTCAGCACCGCGCCACCACCGGCCGCGCCGGCCCGCACCTCGGTGTGCAACGGCGACAGCCGCGCCAGGCGCTCGGCCACCCGCTCGGCCAGCGCAGCCCCGCCGGCCCGGCCCACCTCGCCGCCGAGCACCACGCACCCGGGGTCGAGGATCACGCTCACCGCCGAGGCACCGATCGCCACCCGGTCGGCCAGCTCGTCCAGGAACGCCGCCCCCGCCGGACCGGCCGCGACCGCGGCGAGCACCGCGGCCTCGGCGGGCGGCGCACCGTCGCCGCCGTCACCCACCGGCAGGCCGTGCCGCCGTGCCAGCGCACAGACCGCGGGGCCGCCGGCCAGGCTGTGGAAGCCGCCGTCACAGCTGCTGTCCGCCGGCAGGCCGACGGTGCCAGGCACCGGCAGGAAGCCGATCTCCCCGGTGCCGCCGGAGGAACCGCGGCGCAGCCGCCCGTCGAGCACCACGGCGGCGCCGGTGCCGTGACCGAGCCAGAGCAGCACGAAGGTGTCACGGTCGGTCGCCGCGCCCAGCCGGTGCTCGGCCAGACCGGCCAGGTTGGCCTCGTTCTCCAGCAGCACCTGGCCGGTCAGACCGCTGCGCAGGGTGGCGACCAGCTCGGCGTGCCAGCCGTGCAGCCGCGAGGTGGCGCTCAGCGCACCACTGGCCGGGTCGACCAGGCCCGGCGCGCCGACCGCGACGGTGTGCAGCTCGCGTGCGCCGGCCTGCTCGGCGGTGGCCAGCAGGGTGGCCAGCACCCGCTCGGCGAAGTCCGGCGGCGGGCCGCTCGGGTCCTCGGGGTCGACCGGCAACGCGGCACCGGCCAGGCTGCGGCCGGTGAGGTCGGCGACGGTGAGGGTGACGCCCACGGTGCGGACGTCGATCCCGGCGATGTGCGCGCGGTCGGCCCGCAGCGCGTATAGCCGGGCGTTGGGTCCGCGGCGCTGCTCGCCGCGCTCGCCGACGATGCTCACCAGGTCGCCGCGCTGCAGGCGTTCCAGCAGGTCCGCGACGGTGGGGCGGGAGAGCCCGGTGAGGGTGCGCAGCTCGGTGGCGGTCAGCGGTCCGTGGTTGAGCAGCAGGTCGAGCGCCAGCCGGTCGTTGATCGCACGGGCGGTGCTGGGGGTGGCCGGGCGCGCGGTGGTCATGGTCCAGCATCCTTTCAGACGCGCCGGGGGTGGCCGATCGCGCACTGACAGCTGACAGATTTCACTATCTGTCAGCTGTCATCCGCCAGCGGTCATCGAACATCGCCCCTCCCGCCACGCCCACTCCTCCCCTCACCACCCAGCCTCCGACCGGAATCGCGCTATCTATCAGGTTCCCTTCCTGATAATTTACGCCCAGCCCGACGCCGCCGCCCTGGGAAGGATCCCGTCATGCCGTCACCTGCCGCCCATCCACTGCGCCCGGCACGGCGCAGCATCGCCCTGGTCTTCGCCGTGCACGGCTCCGTGACCGGCAGCTTCGCCACCCGGATCCCGGCCCTCCAGGACCGGCTGCACCTGGGCGCCGGTCAGCTCGGACTGGCGCTGGTGATGCCCGCCATCGGCGCCTCGCTGGCGATGCCGCTGTCCGGCCGGGTGACCCACCGGCTGGGCGCCCGGGCCGCCCTACGACTGCTCCTCGGCCTCTGGTGCGCCGCGCTGGCGCTGCCCGCGCTCGCGCCCGACCTCCCGCTGCTCTGCCTCGCCCTGCTGCTGTACGGCGCGGTCGCCGGCATGTCCGACGTGGCGATGAACGCCGAGGGCGTCGAGGTCGAGCAGCGCCTCGGCCGCTCGATCATGTCCGGGCTGCACGGCATGTGGAGCCTGGGCGGCCTGGTCGCCTCCGCCTTCGGCGCGCTGGCCGCCCGCCAGCAGCTGGACGCCCGGCTGCACCTGGCGCTGGCCGCCGGGATCCTGCTGGTGCTGGGCCAACTGGTCTGCGGCGGGCTACTGGACGTGCGGCCCGCGCCGGAGACCGCGGCGCCGCCGCGGTTCGCGCGGCCGCCGCGCTCGGCGCTGGCGATCGGGCTGGTCGGCTTCTGTGCGGTCTTCGCCGAGGGCGCGGGCGGCGACTGGGCGGGCGTCTACCTGCGCGACCTGACCGGCGCCGCGGCCGGCACCGCCGCGATGGCCTACACCGCCTTCGCCTGCACCATGACGGTGGCCCGGCTGTCCGGCGACCTGGTGGTGCGCCGGTTCGGCGCGGTGCGCACGGTGCGGGCCGGCGGCGTGCTGGCCACGGCGGGCGGGGCGCTGGTCGTGCTGGCCGGCACGCCCGCGGTGGCGATCCCGGGCTTCGCACTGATCGGCATCGGCGTGGCCGTGGTGGTGCCGCTGGCCTTCGCCGCCGCCGGACATGCCGGGCCGAGCCCGAGCCAGGCGATCGCGGGGGTGGCCACGGTCACCTACACCTCCGGACTGATCGCCCCCGCCGTGGTCGGCGCGATCGCCGCGGGCAGCTCCCTGCGGGTCTCGTTCACCCTGGTCACCGCACTGGCGGCAGCCCTGATCGGCACCGCCGGTGCACTCAACCGGGCCGGCCGCGCGGCGCACCCCACGGCCACCGCCCCGGCCACCGCCCCGGCCAGGGCCGCCGACCACCAGGCCGGGGTGTGACCGCGGGCCCGCACGGGGCACCGCCCGCCGGCAGCCGATCCGACGAGATCCACGGCGACGCCCTACACTCCCCCGCATGAAGCTGAGCGGCCTGCTGCGCGCACCCTGGACCCGGCCGGCGCTGCTGGTGCTGATCCTGGCGGCCGCCGCGGCGTCCGTGCTCTTCTGGGACCCGCGCCGGGTGGCCGACGCGGTGCCGGAGGCGTGGCGGGCCCCGGCGTTCGTGCTGCTCTTCGCGCTGGGCACGCTGGCCTTCCTGCCCAAGCCGGCGCTCAGCGTGGCGGCCGGGGTGCTGTTCGGCGCCCGCTGGGGAGTGCCGGTCGCGGTGCTCGGCACCACGGCCGGCGCCGCGCTGGCGTTCGGGTTGGGCCGGGGGCTCGGGCGGGACGGCCTGCGGCCGCTGCTGCGCGGCCGGGCGCTGCTGGCCCTGGACCGCGGGCTGACCGAGCACGGCTTCCGCACCGTGCTGCTGCTCCGGCTGGTGCCGGGCATCCCGTTCCAGGCGGTGAACCTGAGCGCGGCCTTCTCGGGCACCGGGACGCTGCCGTACCTGACGGGCACCGCCCTCGGCGTGCTCCCCGGCACCGCGGCCTATGTGATCGCCGGCGCCTCGGCCGGCTCGCCGACGTCGCCCGCCTTCCTCGCCGCCGGCGCGGTGATCCTGCTGCTCACCGCCCTCAGCCTGCTCGCCGCCTGGCGGGCCAGGCGCCGCGGAACCGCCCGAGCCGAGGCCGCCGCCTGACCGGCTGGCCCACCGACCACCTGACCGGCTGACTCGCTGACCCTCAGCCGCCTGGACCCGGCCCCGAGCCGCCCCCTACTGCCCGCCCGCCACCCGCAGGATCGCGCCGTTGGTGTAGGAGGCGTCCGGGGAGAGCAGCCAGGCGACGGCGGCGGCGATCTCCTCCGGGCGGCCGGCGCGGCGCAGCGGCACGGTGGGGCCGACCCGCTCGGGCCGCCCCGGCTCGCCGGAGAGCTGGTGGATCTCGGTCTCGACGGTGCCCGGCGAGACGCAGTTGACCCGGATCCCGGCCGGCCCGAGCTCCTTGGCCAGGCCGATGGTGAGGGTGTCGGTGGCCGCCTTGCTGGCCGCGTAGTGGACGTACTCGCCGGGGCTGCCCAGGGTGGCCGCCGCCGAGGAGACGTTGACGATCGCCGCACCGCTGCCGAAGTCGCGGGCCGCGCGGCGGGCGCAGAGGAAGTAGCCGAGCACGTTGACGTCCAGGACCCGGCGCAGGTCCTCGGTGCGCAGCTCGGCGAGCGGGCCGCGCACGCTGGTCACGCCGGCGTTGTTCACCAGCCCGGTGGCGGGGCCGAGGTGCTCGGCGGCCCGGTCGAAGAACTGCTCCACCTCGGCCTCGACGGCGGTGTCGAGTTGCAGGGCGACCGCCGTGGCGCCGGCCGCCCGTGCCTGCTCGGCGACCTGTTCGGCGGCTGCCGCGTCCCGGCGGTAACCGATCGCCAGATCGTGGCCGTCGGCGGCCAGGCGCCGGCAGACGGCGGCGCCGATCCCCCGGCTGCCGCCGGTGACCAGGGTGACGGGTCGTGACATCCGTTCCTCCGCAGCTCCGTCCGGTCCCCCGGACCGTGATCGACCAGGAGCCTAGCGCCACCGAAACCGGTTCGCGGCGGCGACCCGGCCTGCTTCAGGATGGTGGGCATGACCGACAACCCCACCCCCGTCGACCTGGACGAACACTTCGGCCGCGTCGAGCCGCCCACCCTGGCCGCCGAGGCCGCGATGCTCGCGGCCTGGCTGGACTTCCACCGCAAGACCCTGGCGGTGAAGACGGCCGGTCTGACGGCGGAACAGCTGCGGCAGCGCGCGGTGAGCCCGTCCACGCTCAGCCTGCTCGGCCTGGTCCGCCACCTCGCCGAGGTCGAGAACTACTGGTACCAGGTGGTCCTGCTCGGCGGGGACGCGACGCCGCTCTACGCCACCGACGAGGACCAGGACCTCGACTTCAACGGCGTGGACCAGGCCGACCCGGACGAGGCCTTCGCCACCTGGCGCCGGCAGGTCGAGCTGGCCGAGCGGGCGAGCGCCGGGCTGCCGCTGGAGACGGTCGGCAAGCGGCTGCGCCACGGGCAGGAGGTCTCGCTGCGGTGGATCCAGGTTCACATGATCGAGGAGTACGCCCGGCACAACGGTCACGCGGATCTGCTCCGCGAGGCGGTGGACGGCGTCACCGGGGAGTGAGCGGCACGGACTGAGTCTCCGTCAACTCCACTCCCTCGAACGGGAAGTCGAACGCGAGGTCGGAGTGATCCGGCGCCAACCGCGCAACCGGGGGCCGACCTGCGGCGTCCGCTCTCGATGAGGACGGCGAGTGCCACCGGCACACGCCACCACTCCAACGGCGCGCCAGGGCGGGCGCCGAAGCGGTGATCAGTGCGATACTCGGACAGCTCCGGTGAATGGACGACGCGTCAGCAGGCAGCGCGACGCCCGGGGCCAGCCGGGGATCAGGACAAGGGAGGCGCGGCATGGGAGCACTTCGCGACGAGCACCACGGGTGGCTGATGCCGTCCGGGAGCTACCCGGCCGCGGTGTACGAGGAGGAGCCGTGGGCGACCGCCGACACGGTACCGATGCTGCCGAACCCGACCAAGATCGTCTCGGTGAAGCCGACCGGCTTCGAGTCCGCGCGCGTGGTCGGCGAGCACATCCGCTCCGGTACTCCCGTGGTGATGGACGTGACCGAGATGGACGACGCCGAGGCCAAGCGGATGGTGGACTTCGCCTCCGGCCTGGTCTTCGGCACCCGCGGCGGGATCGAGCGGATCGCCCGCCGGGTCTTCCTGCTCACCCCGCCCGAGGTCGAGGTGATGGTGATCGACCGACCGCTGGACGACAGCGGCTTCTACAACCAGAGCTGAGCCGCACTGGAACCACCCACGAAGGCCGGTGGTGACCCCGATCAGGGGTCGCCACCGGCCTTCGTGCTGCGCGGATCCACCGCAGACAGTGCTTCCGGTTCTCACCTGAGACATCCATGTCTCAGGTGAGCTACCCTGTTCTCATGGCCATCGATCGCGACGCGGTACTCAAGGCAGCCGTGACCGTCCTCTCCCGGCAGCCCACCGCCCACCTGGACGAGATCGCCCGCGCCGCCGGCATCAGCCGGGCCTCGCTGCACCGGATCTTCCCGGGCCGCGAGGCGCTGATCCGCGAGGTCGGCCTGCTCGGGCTGCGCCGCTACAACAGCGCGCTCGACGAGGCCGCGATCGAGACCGGCGACACCGCCGCCGCCCTGCGCCGACTGGTCGAGCTGCTGGTCCCCGACGCCGCGCTCTGCGCCTTCCTGGCCGGTGAGAACCAGCTCTTCGACGACCCCGAGCTGTGCGAGCTCTGGGAGGAGCAGGACGCCCGGGTCCGGGCCTTCTTCCTGCGCGGGCAGCAGGAGGGGGTGTTCCGGATCGAGCTGCCGGCCGGCTGGCTCAGCGAGGCCTTCTTCGACCTGCTGGCCGGCGTCGGCTGGGCGGTGCAGGACGGCCGGCTGGCCCCGCGCGACAGTGCCTTCGCCCTGACCGAACTCTTCCTCGGCGGGGCCCTGCGGAGGAACACCCCATGAGCACCACCCGCGAGACCTCGAGCACCCTGAACACCTCGAAGACGTCGAACATCCCGACCGCCCCGACCGCCCCGACCGCCACACCCACCCCCGACCCGCGCCGCTGGTCCGCACTGGCCGTGCTGGTGCTCGCCGTCACGCTGGTGGTGGTCGACGCCACCGTGCTGGTGCTCGCCATCCCGTCGATCACCGAGACCCTGGCGCCCAGCGCCACCGGGCTGCTCTGGATCGGCGACATCTACTCCTTCGTGCTGGCCGGGCTGCTGGTCAGCATGGGTGCGCTGAGCGACCGGGTGGGGCGCAAGCGGCTGCTGCTGATCGGCGCGTCCGCCTTCGGCGCCGCCTCGCTGCTGGCCGCCTACGCGCCGAGCCCGGGCTGGCTGATCGCCGCCCGCGCGCTGCTGGGCGTGGCCGGCGCCACCATCATGCCGTCCACCCTGTCGCTGATCCGGGCGCTCTTCCCGGACTCGCGCGAGCGGGCCCGGGCGATCGGCATCTGGGGTGCGGCCGCCACCGCGGGCGCCGCCGCCGGGCCGCTGGTCGGCGGGGTGCTGCTGGAGCACTTCTGGTGGGGCTCGGTCTTCCTGCTCAACCTGCCGCTGGTGGCGCTGCTGCTGGTGCTCGGCGGCTGGCTGCTGCCGGAGTCGCGCAACCCCGAGCCGGGCCGGTTCGACCTGCCGAGCGTCGGCTACTCGATGACCGGCGTGATCGCCGTGGTCTACGCGGTCAAGGAGGCCGCCGCGCACGGCCCCGCCCACTGGGAGGTCCCGGTGACGGCCGCCGTCGGCGCGTTCTGCCTGTGGCGGTTCGTCCGGCGCCAGCTGCGGCTGGACGCCCCGCTGCTGGACGTGCGGCTGTTCGCCGACCGCCGGTTCACCGCGGCCGTGCTGGGTGCGCTGATCGCCGTGTTCGGCCTGGGCGGCGTGGTCTTCTTCACCTCGCAGTACCTCCAGCTGGTCCGGGAGTACTCCCCGCTGCGGGCCGGCCTGGCCGAGCTGCCGGCCTTCGCCGGGGCGGCGGTCACCTCGGTGCTGACCGCCCGGATCGCCCGCCGGGCCGGCACCCGCGGCGCCCTGGTGGGCGGGATGGCGGCACTCGGCCTGGCTCTCGGGGTGCTCGGCTGGCTCCGCCAGGACACCCCCTACCTGCTGCTGGCCGCGGTCTTCCTGGCGGTCGGCGCCGCCGAGGGGCTGGTCTACACGCTCTCCGCCGACCTGGTGCTGACCGCCGCGCCACCGCAGAAGGCCGGCGCCGCCTCCGCGGTCTCCGAGACCGCCTACGAGCTGGGCACCGCGCTCGGCATCGCGCTCTTCGGCTCGGTGCTCACCGCGGTCTACCCGCGCACGCTCGGCCACCCGGCCGGGGTGGGGGCGGACGCGGTCGACGCGGCCCGCCAGTCGCTCGGGGCCGCGGTGGAGACGGCGCACGCGCTGCCGGGGCCGGCCGGGCAGGCGCTGGCCGCGGCGGCCCGCGGGGCCTTCGTGCACGGCATGGGACTGGCGGCGCTCTGCGCGGCGGTGCTGGTGCTGCTGGGCGCCGGGCTGGCCTGGCGGCTGCTGCGGGTGCGCTGACGAACCGGCCGGGCGGCGGCGCGCCCGCCCCGGGCCGTGGTCGGCCCTGGCGGCCCCCGCCGGCCCCGGTGGCACCGGGTCAGCTGCCCAGCCGCACCTCCAGCTCGGCCCAGACCACCTTGCCCTCCTTGGTCGGCCGGCTCCCCCAGCGGTGCGCCAGCTCGTTGATCAGGTGCATCCCGCGCCCGCCCTCGTCCTCCGAGCCGGCCGGGCGCAGCCGGGGAGCCGACCGCCCGGCGTCGGCCACCTCCAGGGTGAGCATCCGGTCCCGGTAGAGCCGCAGCCGCTGCGGGTGCTGGGCGTGCACCAGGGCGTTGGTGACCAGCTCGCTGACCAGCAGCTCGGCGAAGTCGGCCAGCGGGGTCAGGCCCCAGCCCGCCAGCGTGGTCCGGGTGAAGCGGCGGGCCAGCGAGGGCATCGGGCCCTCGCCGGTGAGCGGCAGGGTGGCGATCCGGTCGCTGGGCAGCGGCAGCGCCCGGGCCATGATCATCGCCACGTCGTCCTCGGTGGCGCCGCGCACCAGGGCCGAGATCACCGCGTCGCAGTGCGCCTCCAGGGTCCGGCCGCGCGCCGCCAGGGTGGCGCAGAGCTCGGCGATCCCCTCGTCGATGTCGGCGCCGCGCCGCTCCACCAGGCCGTCGGTGTAGAGCGCGAGCACGCTGCCCTCGGGCAGGGTGAACTCGACGTTCTCAAAGGCCACCCCGCCCACCCCGAGCGGCACCCCCGGTGGCACGTCCAGCGCCCGGGCCGCCCCGTCGGCGCCCATCACCACCGGCGGCAGGTGGCCGGCGCAGGCCACCGCGCAGCTGCGGTCCACCGGGTCGTAGACGGCGCAGACGCAGGTGGCGAACTGGCCCTCGCCGATCCCGGTGGCGGTCTCGTCGAGCCGGGCCAGCACCTGGGCCGGCGGCATGTCCAGGGTGGCCAGGGTGCGGGCGACGGTGCGCAGCTGACCCATCGTCGCGGCCGCCCGGATGCCGTGCCCCATCACGTCCCCGACCACCAGCGCCACCCGCCCGCAGGAGAGCGGCACCACGTCGAACCAGTCGCCGCCGACCTCGCTCACCACGCTGCTGGGCAGGTAGCGGTAGGCGATCTCCAGGCCCAGGGTGCGGTGGATCTCCTGCGGCAGCAGGCTGCGCTGCAGGGTGAGCGCGGTCTCCCGCTCGCGGCGGTAGAGCCGGGCGTTGTCGATGCAGACCGCGGTGCGGGCGACCAGTTCCTCGGCCAGCGCCACGTCCGCCTCGCTGAACGACTCCGGGTTGCGGGTGCGGACGAACTCGGCGCCGCCCAGCACCATGCCGCGGGCCAGCAGCGGGACCAGCAGGTAGGAGTGGATGCCGGCGGCCAGTCCGGGCGCCACCCGCTCCTCGCGCGGGGCCAGCCGGCGCAGCGCCGGTTCGTCCACGTGGGCGATCACCATCGGTTTCCCGCTGCGCAGGCTCTTGGTGTAGATCCGGTGCGAGTCGTAGGCGGTGGTCTCGCCGACCGCGTCGGCCACGTCGGTCAGTCCGGCGCCGTGCGCCTCGCCGGAGGCGACCGCGCGCAGCAGCACCCCCTGGTCGGGTGCCAGCAGGCTGGGCTCCTCGCCCTGCAGCACCGGGTCGAGCAGGTCGACGGTGGCGAAGTCGGCGAACTTGGGGACCACCGCGGCGATCAGTTCCTCGGCGGTGCGCTGCATGTCGAGGGTGGTGCCGATCCGGGCGGTGGCCTCGGCGAGCAGGGTGAGCCGCTCCTGGGCCCGGGCGGCGCGGGCCTCGGCCTGGAACCGCTCGGTGACGTCGATCAGCGAGGAGCTGACCCCGAGCACCCGGCCCTCCGGGTCGGCGAGCCGGAAGTAGGAGGCGGACCAGGCCCGCTCCCGGTCCGGGTCGCCGGGCACCCGGCCGTGCGAGCGGGCGTCCACCACCGGTTCGCCGGTGGCCAGCACCTGGCGCATCACGCTCTCGATCTCGGTGGTGTTGATGCCGGGCAGCACCGAGTCCAGCCGCCGGCCCAGGTGCCGCTCCACCGGCAGGCCGTTCATCCGGGCCAGCGCCTGGTTGAGCCGGACGTAGCGCAGCTCGGTGTCGTAGACCGCGAGCCCGATCGGCGACTGGGTGAAGAAGCCGTCCAGCACCGCGAGGTTGGCCTCCACCTCCTGCAGGGCGCGCACGTCGGAGCCGGTGGCGAGGACCAGCGGGCGGTCCCCTGGGCCGCTGATGCCGTAGGTGCGGAAGTCCAGTTCGACCAGGTGGCCGTCCTTGTGCCGGACCGGGAAAACGCCGGACCAGCGGTGGCCGGCCAGGATCTGCCCGTACAGCTCCAGCACCTCGCCCCGGTGTCCCGCGCTGGTCAGCAGCGGGGCGGCCAGCTGACCGACGATCTCCTCGGCCGGCCAGCCGAGCAGCCGCTCGGCGTCCTCGCTCCAGTGCAGGACCCGGCCCTCGGCGTCCAGCAGGGCGGTGGCGAGCGGGACCAGCCGGTGGCCGGCCAGCCGGGAGGGGGCCAGCCGGGAAGCGTCCGGCCGCGCGCCGGGCCCGCCGGGCACGCCGGCGGCGGCGGGGGTGCCGCCGGCGGGGTCGGGATCGGGCTGAGGTGCGTGCACCCATCCAGACTGCCCGCTGATCGGCGGGGCGGCGACCGCGCGCCGGGCCGGGTGACGGCAGGTCACCCCGGATGGCAGGCCGCCGGGCGAGGGATCGTCACCCGGCGGTCGGACCCGCTCCGGCGATCCCGCCGGAGCGGCCTACGGCTGCCCGGGGGTCTCGGCTGACGCCGCGTCGAGGGCGGTCTGCAGCATCCGGGACCACTGGCGGACCACGCCGGCCCGGCGCGCGGCGTCGTCGGTGAGCAGGTTGGCCAGGCCCAGGCCGCGGGCCAGGTCGAGGGTGGCCTGCACCGAGGCGCGGACCCCGGCGGCGCTCTCGTCCACCCCGAGGAACTCCAGGGCCGCGCGGTGCGACTCGCGGCCGACCCGGTTCTCCAGGGCGACGATCCGCTCGCGCAACGGCTGCTCGGTGGCGGCGGCCACCCACAGGTGCAGGGCGGCCCGGAACAGCGGGCCGGTGTAGAGGCGGACGATCAGGTCGACCACGGCCTCGGTGCGGGCCGGGCCGGGCGGCGGCAGCTCGTCAGCGTCGGCCCGCACCGCGGCCAGCCGCTCCACGGTGACGTGCTCGACGGCGGCGGTGAACAGGTCCTCCCGGGTCGGGAAGTGGTGCTGGGCGGCGCCGCGGGTCACCCCGGCGCGTTCGGCCACCACGGTGACGGTGCTGCCGTTCCAGCCCAGCTCGGCCAGGCAGTCGACGGCGGCCTCCAGCAGGCGGCGTCTGGTGGCCCGGCTGCGGTCCTGCTGGGGGGTGCGGGCGGCGGTGGTCATCTGGCGGTGCTCCGGGGGGACGGGTGTCAGGGGGTGGGGCCCGGACGGCCGGTCCCGGGCTGAACGGGTCCGAAGCCGGTGGCCCCGGTCCGGCATCCTCGCAGACCGGGGCCCGGGCCGGCGCGCCGGTCAGCGGCCGCGCAGCTCCCGCCGCAGGATCTTGCCGCTGGCCGACTTCGGCACGGCGGTCAGGAAGGCCACGGCGCGCACCTTCTTGTACGGCGCGACCCGGTCGGCGACGAAGGTGATCACCTCGGCCTCGGTCAGCTCGCTGTCGGGGACGCGGACCACGAAGGCCTTGGGCCGTTCGCTGCCGTCCTCCTCCGGGACCCCGACCACGGCGGCGTCGGCGATCTGCGGGTGGGTCAGCAGCAGCGCCTCCAGCTCGGCCGGGGCGACCTGGTAGCCCTTGTACTTGATCAGCTCCTTGACCCGGTCGACGACGAAGAGGTAACCCCGCTCGTCGACGTAGCCGACGTCGCCGGTGTGCAGCCAGCCGTCCGGGTCGATCATGGTGTCGGTCTCGGTGGGCCGGCCGAAGTAGCCCTTCATCACCTGCGGGCCGCGGATCAGGATCTCGCCCCGCTCCCCGGTGCCGAGGTCCGGCGCGCCGCCGTCCACCGAGCGGATCCGCAGCTCGGTACCGGCCACCAGCTTGCCGACCGTGCCGGGCGCCGGTGCCGGGTCGTCCAGCGGGACCACGTGGGTGGCCGGCGACAGCTCGGTCATGCCGTAGCCCTGGTGGACGGTGGGCAGCCCGAGCCGGGCGGCGCAGGCGGCGGCGAGCTCGGCGTCCAGCGGGGCGGCGGCGCTCAGCACGTAGCGGACGGAGGTGAGGTCGAAGGCGTCGACCATCGGGTGCTTGGCCAGCGCCAGCACGATCGGCGGGGCCACGAAGAGCGCCTGGACCCGGTACTCCTCGATGGTGCGCAGGAACTGCTCCAGGTCGAAGCGCGGCAGCACCACGGCGGTGGCGCCGGCGCGCAGGGTCCGGTTCAGGATCACGGTGAGCCCGTATATGTGGAAGAAGGGCAGCACGCCGATCACCACCTCGCCCGGCTCGATCCGGGTGACGGCGTCGACCTGGGCCAGGTTGGTGCCGATCGAGCGGTGGGTCAGCATCACCCCCTTGGGCAGGCCGGTGGTGCCGCTGGAGTAGGGCAGCACCGCCAGGTCGGTGGCCGGGTCGATGGCCACCTCGGGCACCGGGCCGGTGCAGGCCCGCAGGTCCGCCAGGGTGCGGTGGGCGGCGGTGCCGTGGCCGCCCTTACCGCGGTCGTCGCCGTCCAGCAGGATGATCTCGCGCACCGTCTTGCCGCCGTCGGTGGCGGCCAGCGCGACCGGCAGCAGCGCGCTCGCGACCAGCAGCAGGTTCGCCCCGCTGTCGCGCAGCTGGCCGGCCAGTTCCTCGGGGGTGGCCAGCGCGGAGACCGTGGTGACGGTGGCGCCCGCGGTGCTGGCGGCGTAGAGCGCGACCGGGTAGACCAGCGAGTTGGGACTGTGCAGCGCGACCACGTCGCCCTTGACCACCCCGGCCTCGGCCAGCCCGGCCGCCACCCGGTCGACCGCCTCGGCCAGCTCCCGGTAGCTCACCCGCTCGCCGGTCAGGCCGTCCAGCAGGGCGCTCCGGTCACCGTACTCGGCCGCCCGGGACAGCACCAGGGTGTGCAACGGCTGGTCCAGGACCGGGACATCGGGGTACTCGCTGCGGAACGCCATGGGGACTCCTCACGGTTGGCGGTTCGTGGCCGGTGGGCCGTGCCCGAGGTGCTACCCGGTGGCCGGGCGCCGCACGCACGGCGCTCCGGCCACCGGTGCTGCCTGCACCGTCGTTGACCCTCCGTCAGTAGGAGCGCGGCAGGCCAAGGGTGTGCTGGGCCACGTAGTTGAGGATCATCTCCCGGCTGACCGGGGCGACCCGGCCGACCCGGGTGGCGGAGAGCAGCGCGGCCAGCCCGTACTCCTGGGTCAGGCCGTTGCCGCCCAGGGTCTGCACCGCCTGGTCCACCGCCCGGCAGGCCGCCTCGCCGGAGGCGTACTTGGCCATGTTGGCGGCTTCGCCGGCGGCCAGGTCGTCGCCCGCGTCGTAGAGGTGGGCGGCCTTGCGCATCATCAGCCGGGCCAGCTCGACCTCGATGGTGCACTGGGCGAGCGGGTGGGCCAGACCCTGGTGGGCGCCGATCGGGGTGTCCCAGACGGTGCGGGTCTTCGCGTAGGCCACCGCGGTGGCCAGCGCCTGGCGGGCGACCCCGAGGGAGAACGCCGCGGTCATGATCCGCTCCGGATTGAGGCCGGCGAACAGCTGCTGCAGCCCGGCGTTCTCGTCGCCCACCAGGGCCTCGGCCGGCAGCCGGACGTCGTCCAGGAAGACCTGGAACTGCCGCTCCGGGGAGACCAGTTCCATCGGGATCGGCCGGTATTCAAAGCCGGGGGTCTCGCGCGGCACGATGAACAGGGCCGGCTTGAGCTTGCCGGTGCGCGCGTCGGCCGTGCGGCCGACCACCAGCACCGCGTCGGACCCGTCGATACCGGAGATGAAGACCTTGCGGCCGTTCAGCACCCAGTCGGTACCGTCCCGGTGGGCCACGGTGGAGAGCCGGTGCGAGTTGGATCCGGCGTCCGGCTCGGTGATCGCGAAGGCCATCCGGCGGGTGCCGTCGGCCAGCGCGGGCAGCCAGGCCCGCTTCTGCTCGGGGGTGCCGAACCGGGCCAGGATGGTGCCGCAGATCGCCGGCGAGACCACCAGCATCAGCAGCGGGCAGCCGACCGTGCCGAGCTCCTCCAGCACGATCGCCAGCTCGTAGACGCCGGCGCCGCCACCGCCGTACTCCTCCGGCAGGTTGACGCCGAGGAAGCCCAGCTTGCCGGCCTCGGACCAGAGTTCGTCGGTGTGCTCGCCGGCCCGGGCCTTGGCCAGGAAGTAGGACGAGCCGAACCGCCGGCCCAGGTCGCCCACCGCCTTGCGCAGCGCGATCCGCTCGGGCGACTCGATCAACGGGCTCTCGGGAGTGCTGGATGCGGCCATGCGGGCTCCTTGGGTGCTGGGTTGACGGGCAGTCGGGAGTGTTCAGTCCTCGGCGACCGGCTCGGCCGGGGTGAGGACCGCGAGCAGGGTGCCGAGGTCGACCTGCTGGCCGGCGGCGGCGCGCAGTTCGGCGACCGTGCCGTCCACCGGGGCGGCCACCTGGTGCTCCATCTTCATCGCCTCCAGCCAGAGCAGCGGCTGCCCGGCCCGCACCCGGTCGCCCACCGCGGCGCCCACCCGGACCACGGTGCCGGGCATCGGGGCGAGCAGTGCCCCCGGGGTGCGCTGCTCGACCGGCTCGGGGAAGCGCGGCAGCTCGGTGAGGGTCACCGCGCCCGCCGGTCCGTCGAGTTCGACGGTCGTGCCGTAGCGGGCCAGCTGCCAGCTGCGACGCAGCCCGCCGGCCAGCTCCAGGGTGACCCGGTCGGGACGGGCTTCGAGCAGCCGGACCTCCGGGTGGTCCTCGGCCAGCAGGCCGTCCCTAATGTGTCGGTAACGGACCGTCAGCTCCGTGCCGTCCGCGGTGCGGTAGCGGCGCAGCTGGGGCTGGGCGGGCAGGTTGCGCCAGCCGGAGGGGAGCGGGCCCGGGCGGGTCGCGGCGGCGGCGAGGGCGGCGGCGAGCGCGGCCAGTGGCGGCTCGGTCTTGTCCGGGTCGCCCGGGAGCAGCTCGGCGGCGTGCTCGGTCAGGAACGCCGTGCTCAACTCGCCGGCCAGGAAGGCCGGGTGGCGCAGTACCCGGACCAGCAGCGCGCGGTTGGTGGTCAGGCCGTGGATCCGGGCCCGGGTCAGGGCGTCGGCCAGTCGGCGGGCGGCGGCCGCGCGGGTGGGCGCCCAGGCGATCACCTTGGCGAGCATCGCGTCGTAGTGCACGCCGACGGTGCTGCCGTCGACCACCCCGGAGTCGATCCGCAGGCCCGCGGCGCTCGTGGGAGCAGAGCCCGGGCCGGCGGCGCCGCTCGGGCCGCCGTCCGGGGCCGGGAACTCGATCCGGTGCAGCGTGCCGGTCTGCGGCTGCCAGTCGGCCGCCGGGTCCTCGGCGTACAGCCGGGCCTCGATCGCGTGGCCGGTGGGCGCCGGCGGCTCGGCGGGCAGCACCGCGCCCTCGGCCACGGCCAGTTGCAGCGCGACCAGGTCCAGGCCGGTGACGCACTCGGTGACCGGGTGCTCGACCTGCAGCCGGGTGTTCATCTCCAGGAAGGCGAACCGGCCGTCCGGTGCCAGCAGGAACTCCACGGTGCCGGCGCCGGTGTAGCCGATCGCCCGGGCGGCGGCGGTCGCGGCGGCGGCCAGCTGCTCGCGCAGCTCCGGCACCAGGCCGGGGGCCGGGGTCTCCTCGATCACCTTCTGGTGGCGGCGCTGCACCGAGCAGTCGCGCTCGCCCAGCGCCCAGACGGTGCCGTGCGCGTCGGCCAGCAGCTGCACCTCGATGTGCCGTCCGCTCGGCAGGTAGGGCTCCAGGAAGACCTCGCCGTCCCCGAAGGCGGCCGCCGCCTCCGCCGCGGCCGCGGCCAGTTCGCCCTCGACGGCGGCCAGTTCGCGGATCACCCGCATGCCGCGACCGCCGCCGCCGGCGGCCGCCTTGACCAGCAGCGGCAGGTCGGCCTCGGTGGCGCGGGCCGGGTCGACCGGCGCCAGCACCGGCACGCCCGCCGCCGCCATCAGGCGCTTGGCGGCGCTCTTGGAGCCCATCGCGGCCATCGCCGAGGGCGGCGGGCCGACCCAGGTCAGCCCGGCGGCCAGCACCGCCTCGGCGAAGGCCGGGTCCTCGGAGAGGAAGCCGTAGCCCGGGTGGACCGCGTCCGCCCCGGCCGCCCGGGCGGCGGCCACCAGGAGGTCGGCGCGCAGGTAGGTGTCGGCGGGCTGGGCGCCCGGCAGCCGGACGGCGGTGTCGGCCTCGCGGACGTGCGGCGCGTCCGCGTCCGGGTCCGCGTACACCGCCACGGTGGCGATGCCCAGCTCGCGGCAGCTGCGGAAGATCCGGCGGGCGATCTCGCCCCGGTTGGCGACCAGCAGGGTGGTGATCATGTGGGGTTCCTGGAGTTCCTGAGGTTCCTGGGGTGCCTGGGGTTCCGTCATCTCGCGTGCCGTCACATCCGGAAGACGCCGTAGCCGCGCGCGCCCTCGACGGGGGCGCTGTGGATCGCGGAGAGGCAGAGGCCGAGCACGGTGCGGGTGTCGCGCGGGTCGATCACCCCGTCGTCGTAGAGCCGCCCGGAGAGGAAGGCGGGCAGCGACTCCGCCTCGATCTGCTGCTCGACCATCGCGCGGATCGCCGCGTCCGCGTCCTCGTCGTACGGCTGTCCCTTGGCCGCGGCCGACTGCCGGGCCACGATCGAGAGCACGCCGGCGAGTTGGGCCGGACCCATGACCGCGGACTTGGCGCTCGGCCAGGCGAACAGGAAGCGCGGATCGTAGGCCCGGCCGCACATGCCGTAGTGCCCGGCCCCGTACGAGGCGCCCATCAGCACCGAGATGTGCGGGACGGTGCTGTTCGCCACCGCGTTGATCATCATCGCGCCGTGCTTGATGATGCCGCCCTGCTCGTACTCCTTGCCGACCATGTAGCCGGTGGTGTTGTGCAGGAAGAGCAGCGGGACGTCCCGCTGGTTGGCCAACTGGATGAACTGGGTGGCCTTCTGCGACTCGGCGCTGAACAGCACGCCCTGCGCGTTGGCCAGGATGCCGACCGGGTAGCCGAAGAGCGTGGCCCAGCCGGTGGCCAGGCTGCTGCCGTAGAGCGGCTTGAACTCGTCGAAGTCGGAGCCGTCCACCACCCGGGCGATCACCTCGCGCGGGTCGAACGGGACCTTCAGGTCGCCCGGCACGATGCCGAGCAGCTCCTGCTCGTCGTACTTCGGCGGCGCGGCGGCCGGGTCCGGGCCCGGGCCGGCCTTGCGCCAGTGCAGCCGGTGCACGATCCGGCGGGCGATCCGCAGCGCGTCCACCTCGTCGGTGGCGAAGTGGTCGGCCAGTCCCGAGGTGCGGGCGTGCATCTCGGCGCCGCCGAGCGACTCGTCGTCGGCCTCCTCACCGGTGGCCATCTTGACCAGCGGCGGACCGCCGAGGAAGACCTTGGCCCGCTCCTTCACCAGCACGGTGTGGTCCGACATGCCGGGCACGTAGGCGCCGCCGGCGGTGGAGTTGCCGAACACCACGGCCACGGTCGGGATGCCGGCCGCCGACAGCCGGGTCAGGTCGCGGAAGAGCGCGCCGCCCGGGATGAAGATCTCCTTCTGGCTCGGCAGGTCGGCGCCGCCCGACTCGACCAGGTTGACCAACGGCAGCCGGTTGCGCAGCGCGATCTCGTTGGCCCGCAGCGCCTTGCGCAGGGTCCACGGGTTGCTCGCCCCGCCGCGCACGGTCGGGTCGTTGGCGGTGATCACGCACTCGGTGCCCGCCACCGTGCCGATCCCGGTCACCATCCCGGCGCCGACCGGGTAGTCGCTGCCCCAGGCGGCCAGCGGGGACAGCTCCAGGAACGGCGCGTCCTGGTCCAGCAGCAGCTCGATCCGCTCGCGGGCCATCAGCTTGCCGCGGGCCCGGTGCCGTTCCACGTACTTGGGGCCGCCGCCGGCCAGCGCCTTGGCGTGTTCGGCGGCCAGTTCGTCGAGCTTGCCGAGCATCGCCGCGCGGTGCTCGCGGTACTCGGCCGAGCCCGGGTCGACCCGGGTGGGCAGGACGGTCACAGCAGGGCCTCCGGAATGTCCAGGGTGCGGGAGCGCAGCCACTCCCCCAGCGCTTTCGCCTGCGGGTCGAACCGCCGCTGCGCGCCGACGCCCTCGCCCAGCAGGCCCTCGATGACGAAGTTGACCGCCCGCAGGTTGGGCAGCAGATGGCGGGTGATCGGCAACTCGGCGGTCTCCGGCAGCAGTTCGCGCAGGAGGTCGACGGTGAGGGTGTGGGCGAGCCAGCGCCAGGCGTCCTCGGTGCGGACCCAGACGCCGAGGTTGGCGTCGCCGCCCTTGTCGCCGCTGCGGGCGCCCGCGAGGCGGCCGAGCGGCTCGCGGCGGGTGGGGCCGGGCGGGAGGGGGGCGGGGAGGTCCGGGGTTGCGGGGGCTGCGGGGTCTGCCGGGTCCGCCTGAGTCGCGGTGGTCGGGGCGGGCGGGACGGCGCGGCGGGTGCCGTCGGGCAGCTGCGCCCAGTGCTCGACCAGCTTGGCGTCCAGGTGCACCGCCTCGAACACCCCGTACGGGGCGCCGGGGCCGGGCGGCGCGGTGAGGTGGAAGCCCGGGTAGCCGGCCAGCGCGAGCTCCACGGCCGCCGAGCTGACCGCCCGGCCGACCTTGGCCTGGTCCCGGTCCCACACGGTCAGCTGGAGCAGCGCGCTCGCCTCCTGCTCGGTCGGCGCGTCCGGCCGGTCGGTGCGGGCCAGGGTCCAGCGCAGCTCGGCGGGGCGCTGCTCGGGGGTGAGCGCCTGCTCCAGCTGGGTCCGGACCAGGGCGGCCTTGGCCTCGACGTCCAGACCGGTGAGCACGAAGACCACCTCGTTGCGCCAGCCGCCGAGCCGGTTGAGGCCCACCTTGAGGGTCGGCGGCGGGGCCTCGCCGCGCACCCCGCTGATCCGCACCCGGTCCGGGCCGTCCTCGGTCAGCCGGACGCTGTCCAGCCGGGCGGTGACGTCGGGACCCAGGTAGCGCGGCCCGGTGGTCTCGTAGAGCAGCTGGGCGGTGACCGTACCGAGGGTCACCGCGCCGCCGGTGCCCGGGTGCTTGGTGATCACGCTGCTGCCGTCCGCATGCACCTCGGCGAGCGGGAAACCGGGGCGGGTGACGTCGTGCTCGGTGAAGAAGGCGTAGTTGCCGCCGGTGGCCTGCGCCCCGCACTCCAGCACGTGCCCGGCCACCACCGCGCCGGCGAGTTCGTCCAGGTCGCCCGGCCCCCACCCGAAGTGCGCCGCGGCCGGCCCGACCACCAGTGCGGCATCGGTCACCCGACCGGTCACCACCAGGTCGGCGCCCTCCCGCAGGCACTCGGCGATCCCGAAGGCCCCGAGGTAGGCGTTGGCGGCGAGCAGACCGGCGGGCTCGGTGAACTCCGCGGCCCGGTGCAGCAGATCGTCCCCGGCGACCTGGGCCACCCGCACCGCGATCCCCTGGCGGGCGGCCAACTCGTCGATCCGCTCGGCGAGTTCGCCCGGGTTCAGCCCACCGGCGTTGACCACGAGCTTCACCCCGCGCTCCCGGGCCAGCCCGAGGCACTCCTCCAACTGCCGCAGGAACCCCTTGGCGTACCCGAGCCTCGGGTCCTTCACCCGGTCCCGGGCCAGGATCAACATGGTCAGCTCGGCCAGGTAGTCCCCGGTGAGCACGTCGAGCGGCCCCCCGGTGAGCATCTCCCGCATCGCCGAGAACCGGTCCCCGTAGAACCCCGAGGCGTTCCCGATCCGCAACGGCGGAGGCATGGTCGACGTGCCGACGTGGGCCGATCCAGAGCGCGGCATGCAGGAGCCTTTTCGATCGCACCGGGCGAGGTCGGTACCGATGGTGGGTCAGGGGGGAGAAAAAAGCAATCGTGCGTGCTTGTTTTTCACGATGATCTTGAACCGGACCCGGCGGGTGGAACCTGACCACCAGGCCTGGTGCCGCAGTCGGGCCCCCGTGGTCGTCCGCCGCCCCAACTCCCGCAAGGAGCTGTGCAGGAGGCCACATGACCAGGAAAAACACAACGTCGACATGGCCCGCTCGGGCGGCTACCTTTCCACCGAACCGGGTCCGCACCAGGCCCGCCAACCGGAAGAGGCGCATGCCCCAGCTCGCTCTGTACACATTCGGCGTCCTGAAGTCACCTCTCGCCGATCCCGCCCCTCTCACGCGCGAGTTCCACGACAGCGCCGAGCCCATCTACCGGACGATCAGCCGGCACCCCGGATACCTCGCTCATGCCGAAGTGGCGCCCGGCAGCCGGGGCACACACTTCGACCTGGACTGGGGCGCGTGGGGGGAGTTCGCCGTACCGGCCTGGTACGGCAAGGGCCGCACGGTGGAGACCACCGCTTTTGCCGCGACCCTCTCGCTCTGGACCGAGCTGCACCCCGCCTTCGACGCCATCTACACCGGTCTGCACCGTGAGGCGCTGAACAGGCGTTACGACTGGTTCGAGCGGACCGGGCACCCGGCTTACGCGTTCTGGTGGGTCTCCGACGGCGTGATACCCACCTGGCAGGACGGGGTTTCCAGGCTGGAGCACCTGCACGACCACGGAGCCGTGCCGGACGCCTTCACCTTCCACCACGCGTTCGCCCCGGACGGAACTCCCACCAGGGTCAACGGAATCGGCCCGACTCGTCATCAGGCCCGGTAACGTGCTGCGCATGGATGACGATCAGACCGAGAGCTTCCAGGCAGGGCAGGAGGGGCAGTTGACGGCGGAACTGCGTTCCGCCGAACGCCGCCTCCAGGCCGCGCAGCTCGCCGCCGATGCCGATGTACTGGACGTCCTGCTCGACGACCGGCTGCTCTTCACCGGGCCCGACGGGCGCCTGTACGGGAAGGACGACGACCTGGAGGTCCAACGGAGCGGCCGGCAACGCCTCACCCGGGTCGACGAGGAGGACCTCGCCGTCCTGGTCACGGGCGCGACCGGCGTCACCTGGTCCCTCGGCACGCTCGCCGGATCGCTCGAAGGTCAGGACTTCACCGCGCGCGTGCGCTACACGCGCACCTGGGTCCACACGAGCGGGCACGGGTGGCGCGTGATCGCCGCTCACGTCAGCACCGCCTGAGCGGGGGTCAGGCTGCAGCGGTCCCGGCAGACCCGGACGCGAAGTCCAGGATGTGCGGGACCGCTTCGCGCAGGCTGGCGAAGTGGCGGTGCACGCCGTCCACGGCGGCCGCGGTGTTCACGTTCCACACCGTCATCCCCGCCCGCAGCCCGGACTGCACCCCGGACGGGGCGTCCTCGATGACCAGGCAGTCCGAGGGGTCCGCGCCCAGCTGAGCGGCGGCCTGCAGGTACGGGACGGGCGAGGGCTTGCCCTCCGCGACGGCGGCCGCGTCCACGATCAGGCCCGGCACCGGCAGGCCCGTGCGCACGAAGCGGCCGCGCACCCGGTGCTCGTAGTTGGAGGTCACCAGCGCCCAGGAGTCCGCCGGCAGGCCGTGGAGCAGCTGCGCCGCACCGTCGAAGGCCGCGTAGCTGCCGGAACGGACGTCCTCGTCCTCCAACGCGTGCAGCACCGCCAGGCACTCATGCGGATCCCGGTCCGCAGCGACCTGGGCGAACGTCTCCATCGGCCGCGTCCGCAGCGCCACCCGGTAGACCTCGTCCGGCTCCAGCCCGTACCGCTCCGCCCAGGTCGCCCAGACCCGACGCTGGTTGCCGACCGCGTCGATCAACGTGCCGTCGACATCGAACAGGACGTACTTGGTGCGCCGGCCAGGCTGCGCGGATGCACTGATCACGCGGTGATCATGCCAGATGGTGATCGGACATGGTCTGGGCGGCAGCTTTGCCGATGGTGCAACCTTGCCCATCCAGCAGCTTTGCCGGTTCCGAAATCTTGCCTCTCGGGCATCTTTGCCACTCAGGTAATCTTACCCATCGGGCAATCTTGCCGATCCGGCACGTTCTGTCTAGGCTGGCCCGCATGAGCGAGCAGAGCGAGGCCCCCGTCGGGTTGCGGGAGCGCAAGAAGCGGGAGACGCGTGTTGCGCTGAGTCAGGCCACCATCCGGTTGTGCGTGCTGCGCGGGTGGGATGCGGTGACGGTGGAGGACATCGCCGCCGCGGCCGACGTTTCGGTGCGGACGTTCCGCAACTACTTCTCCGGGAAGGCCGAGGCGATCGCCGCCGGACACCTGGAACGGATGCTGCAGGTGGCCGACGAGCTGCGGGGCCGGCCGGTCGACGAGCCGCTGTGGGACTCGGTCGCCCACGCCGTGCAGGCCCGGTTCGCGCCGCAGGGCGGCACCGGTGCGGCCACCGTCGACCAGGAGCGGCGCTGGACCGACGGGGTGCGACTGATGCTCGCCGAACCCGCGCTGCAAGGGGAGCTCGCGAAGGCGAACGCGGTCGCGGAGCAGGAGCTGGCCAAGGCGATCGCCGAGCGCACCGGAACCGATCCGGCCGTCGACGTGTACCCGAGGCTGGTCGCCGCGGTGATCGGGGCCGGCAGCGCCGTCGCCGTGGAGCACTGCCTGCGCCAGGAGCCGCCCGCCCCGCTGGCACCGATGCTGCGCGAGGTGTTCGACCGGGTCGCGGCGGGGTTGCCCGCCGGATAGCGGGCGACCCGGAGCGCGTCGCCGCGCGGGCGCGGGCGCGGACCCATCCCGACTGGATTCCCACCGAATGGATTCCTACCGAACGAGGGGGAGATTGCGATGGACACGGACATGGTCACGGACACGGACGTCGTCATCGTCGGCGGCGGCCCGAACGGGCTGATGCTCGCCTGCGAACTGGCCCTGGCCGGCGTGCGGCCGGTGGTGCTGGAGAGCCGGCCGTTACCGAGCGAGGAGCCGAAGGCGAACGGACTCCTCGGCCAGGTCGTGAAGTTGCTCGACCACCGGGGCCTGTACGAGCGCCTCGGCGGCGTACCGGGCCCGCCGCGGCCGAACTCGGCGTACTTCATGTTCGCGGCGCTGCCGATGAACCTGGGCCTGCTGCCGGACAGCCCGATCCATGCGCTGGCGGTCCCGCAACAGCGCATCGTCGAGGTGCTGGCCGAGCGGGCCGCGGAGCTCGGAGTGGAGCTGCGGCGCGGGCACGAGGTCGTCGCCCTGTCGCAGAGCAAGGACGGGGACGAGGCCGAGGACGCGCAGAGCGTCACCGTCGACGTCGCCGCGCCGGACGGCAAGTACCGCCTGACGGCCCGTTACCTGGTCGGAGCGGACGGCGCCCACAGCATCACCCGCAAGCTGTCCGGCATCGGCTTCCCCGGCATCACCTACGACCGCACCACCAACCGGACCGCGCACGCCACCGTCCCAGCCGACTGGGTGGACCCCACCAGCGGTGCCCTGGACATCCCCGGTTACGGCGCCGTCCTGCCGTTCCTGCCGCACCGCACCGACCACGGCGGCTTCTCCTACGCGCCCTTCCCCGGCCACCCACCGCTGATCAGCACCGTCGAGTGGGACCAGCCCTCGACCGAGGAGCCGATGAGCCTCGACGAACTGCGGGCGAGCGTGCGCCGGGTGCTCGGCGCCGACCTGCCGCTGGGCCCGCCCGGCGGCGAAGGGCCGCACGTGCTGCGCCGGTTGAGCGGCGGCAACACCCGGATCGCCGAGTGGTTCCGGGACCGCCGGGTCTTCCTGATCGGCGACGCCGCGCACATCTACGCCACCGGCGGCGGCCCGGGACTCAACCTCGGCCTGCAGGACGCGGCCAACCTCGGCTGGAAGCTCGCCGCCGAACTCCGCGGCGGCGCCCCGGCCGGACTGCTCGACAGCTACCAGCGGGAGCGGCGGCAGGCCGCGCACCGCATGGTCGTCAACGCCCAGGCACAGGCGGCCCTCACCGCTCCGGGCAGCGACGTCACCGCGCTGCGCGAGCTGTTCGGGGAACTCCTCGAGCACCCGAGCACGGTCGGGCACCTCGCCGCCCTCACCGCCGGCGCCGACCTCCGCTACGGGCCGACCGACCCCACCGACCACCCCCTGGTCGGCCGGTTCACGCCGGACCTGGAGCTGCGCACCCCGGACGGGGTGGTCCGACTCGCGGAGCTGACCGGAACCGCCCGGCCGCTGCTCCTCGACCTGACCGAGGACGGCGCGGCCGCCGGTGCGCTCGCCCCCTGGCGGGACCGGGTGGACGTGGTCACCGCCCAGGCCCACTCCCCCGGCGGCGAGGTCACCGCCCTGCTGCTCCGCCCCGACTGCCACGTCGCATGGGCCTCGGCCGCTCCCCGCCTCGACCCGGCCGACCTGGCAGCGCTGCGCGCAGCAGCCGAGCGGTGGTTCGGCGCCGCCGGAGCCGCCGGTCAGGGGCCGCTTGTGGGTGACGTCTGATCTACTGCCGCCCGACGGACCGAGGGTGGAGGAAAGCCGTGGGTGTGCTGGTCGACTACTTCCGCGCGGCGGATGCGGCAGCGGTGGTACGGGCGCTCGAGGCGTCGGCGGGTGGGTCCCCGCTGACCGAGACGCCACGGGCCTTCGACGGCGTCGAGGCGAAGAACCTGGAGCCGGTGGTCATCCTGGGTCAGCTGATCGCGGCGATCCGTCAGATCCACTGGCGGGTGGACCTGGTGCAGGAGACGTCGGTCTGGCCGACTTCTCCGAAGCCTGGCCCCGATGGCCTCGAAGACGAGGACGACCCGTGGGCGACCGGGCCCTGGGCCGCGGAACTCCATCCGCTGGTCCGGGACACGCTGGCGGCCGTGCGCGACGTCGACCTGCCGGCCGTCGTCGCCCGCTGGGCGCAGGCGGCCGAGCTGCGCGGCGCCGGCGCCGCGGAGCTGCTGCCGGTGGCCACGGAGCTCGTCGCACTTGCCCGGCGGGCCCGCGAAGCGGACGAGCAGCTCTACTGGTGGGCCTGCGTCTGACGGCAACCCCGCCGCTGCGGGCCGGGTCGGGCGCGACGGCGGCCCGCCCGCTCACCTCGAGCGGGCGGGACCTCGCCCCCTGGCCTATCAGACCGTCAGAGCGTCACGCCACCGTGACGACGATCTTCCCGCGGGTGTGGCCCTCGGCGCTGAGGCGCTGCGCGTCGGCGGCCTGCTCCAGCGGGAAGCTGGCGGCCACCTCGACGGTGAGCTTGCCGCTCTCGGCGAGCTCGGTCAGCGCCGTGAGGTCGGCCGTGTCGGGACGGACGAACACGTATCGCCCGCCGAGCGCGAGCACGGAGCCGTCCGCGATCGAGGCCAGCCGGCCACCCTCGGCGAGCAGCGCGGGCGACAGCTGCAGCGCCTCGCCGCCGATCAGGTCGAGGACGGCGTCCACGCCCGCGGGGGCGAGCGCGCGCACCCGGTCGGCCAGGCCCTCGCCGTAGCTGACCGGCTCCGCACCGAGGCCACGCAGGAACTCGTGGTTGCGCTCGCTGGCGGTGCCGATCACCCGGGCACCGAGCGCCACCGCGATCTGCACGGCGAGCGCACCGACGCCGCCGGCGGCCGCGTGGACCAGCACCGTCTCGCCCGGCTTGACCACGAGGGCGCCGGTCAGCGCCTGGTAGGCGGTGAGTCCGGCCAGCGGCAGCCCGGCGGCCTGGGCGAAGTCCAGGTTGGCGGGCTTGCGGGCCAGGGTGCGCACGGGCGCGGCGACGTACTCGGCGAAGGTGCCGCGGCCGACCATGTCCTCGCGGACGTAGCCCATCACCTCGTCACCCGGCGCGAACTCGGTGACGCCCACCCCGACCTTCTCGACGACGCCCGCCACGTCCCAACCGGGGATGACCGGGAAGACGGCGTCCAGCATGCTGTCGAGGTAACCGGCCTGGATCTTCCAGTCGACCGGGTTCACCGAGGCGGCCGCGACCCGCACCAGCACGGCGTCCGCACCGAGCTTGGGCTCGGGTACGTCGCCGTACTCGAGCACGTCGGGTCCGCCGTAGCTGCGGTAGGTGATGGCCTTCATGAGAGTGCTCCAAGCGAGAAGTTTTGACCTGCTTGATGGTTGACCTCATCAAGCAACACTGAAGACGGTAGACCTGGACAATTGATGATGTCAAGCAATCCGCTCTAGACTGGGCCCATGACCCGCACCACCCCACCCACCGACGCCATCGAGGCCACCACGGCCGTCACGGCCACCGAGCCCACGACCGCGGCCGACACGGCCCGGCTGATGGACCGGCTCGCCCGCGCGGCCGACTGCTCCTACCGCAACCTCGCCGCCGCCGCCGCTCGCCAGGACCTCACCTTCATGCAGGGCAAGATCCTCAGCCTGCTCCACCAGCCGCTCCCGATGCGCACCCTCGCCGGGCTGCTCGGCTGCGACGCCTCCAACGTCACCGGCCTGGTCGACCGGCTGGAGTCTCGCGGCCTGGTCCGCCGCGAACCCGACCCCGCCGACCGCCGGGTGAAGAACGTGCTGCTCACCGACGCGGGAGCCGCCGCCGACCGGCAGATCCGCGCCGCGGAGGCCGCCGGGCTGCCCGGCCTCGCCCAGCTCGACGCCACCGAACGGGCCGCCCTGCTGGAGCTGCTCGACCGGGTCTTCCCCGCCACCGGCGGCACGCCGGAGGGCGCGGCCTGCCGGGCCGGTTAGCTGCGTTCACCCGCGCGAGGCCGACCGGTGGGATAGAACCGAGCCATGGCGAGCATCGAGGATCACACCCCTGCGGGACTCGACCGTCGCAGGCTGATCGCCCTGGGCGCGGGAACGGCACTGGCCGCCACCGTCGCCGCGGCGAGCCCGGCGGCTGCGGCGAGCCCGGCGCGAACGGCCGGCCCCGCGCGAACAGCGCTTAGGGCGAGCCCGCAGGCCAGCCGCATCAGCCGGGCGCTGGCGGAGCTGGAGCGGCAGCACACCGCGCGCCTCGGCGCGTACGCGCTGAACACCGTCACCGGTGCTCGCGTCCACTACCGGGCGGACGAGCTCTTCCCGGTCTGCTCGGTGATCAAGGTGATCACGGTGGCCGCCGTGCTGCGGGACCTCGACCGCGGCGGCGCGTTCCTGGCCGAGCGCATCCGGTACACCCAACAGGACGTGACCGACTCCGGTTACGCACCCGTCACCGGGACCGCCGAGCACCTCTCGAACGGCATGACCGTGGCGGAGCTGTGCGCGGCCGCCCTCGACCAGAGCGACAACGGCGCCGCCAACCTGCTGCTGCGGCAACTCGGCGGTCCGGCGGCCAGTACCCGTTTCTGCCGCTCGATCGGCGACCGGACCACCCGGCTGGACCGCTGGGAGCCGGCCCTCAACTCCGCCGAGCCCGGCCGGGTGACGGACACCACCAGCCCGCACGCCATCGCCCGGAGCTACGCCGAGCTGCTGCTCGGCCACGCGCTCCCGGCGTCGAAGCGGCAGCAGCTCACCACCTGGATGCTGGCCGACACCACCAGCGGGGCCCGCTTCCGGGCCGGCCTGCCGAGGGATTGGCGCCTGGCCGACAAGACCGGCACCGGCGACTACGGCACCACCAACGACGTCGGCATCGCCTGGACCCCGACCGGCGCGCCGGTGCTCCTTGCCGTCCTCAGCACCAAGGAGCAGGACCCGCACGCCCCGGCCGACGAGCCCCTGGTGGCCGGCGCCGCGGCCCTGCTGGCGGCAGCGGTCGGGTAGCGCCGGGCGGGCAGCGCCCGGCGGCCGATCACCCGTCAGGAGTCGTGCTCCGGGGCGTGCTGGGCGGTGTAGGCGGCGAAGGGCGGGATGCCGACCGCGGCGCGGCGGGCGTCGAGGTCGGCCGGGTCCTCGCAGGGCCACGGGATCGGGTCGCCCTGCTCGTCGATGCCCGCGATCTGGGTGCCGAAGCGTTGCGGGCGGCCCTCGTTGACGGCCAGGCGGTCCGGGGCCCCTCGGCCCCGACTATGGCGGCGGTGGGCCAGCCGTGCTCGGCCAGCAGCTCGGCGGCGAGTTCCGGGTGGGTGGGAGTGGTGGTGCGGGCGGCGGGGTAGGTACCCGGAACCCGCGCCCGGGGGCCGGTTCGACCGGCCCCCGGTGACGCTCCCTCAGCGACCGGCCGTCAGCCCTCGGCGCGGGCTTCGAGGCGCTCGATCCGCTCGATCACCGGCTTCAGCTGCTGCTGGATCAGCGCGCCCAACTGCTCCAGCTGCCCCGCGGACACCTGCCCCGCCGACGGCTGCGAGGCGGCCCCCGACTGCGGCGTCGGGTGGTTGGCCCGCAGGTGCACGTAGCCGGCCAGCGCCGCGGCCACGGCGCGGCGGGTGGTCCGCTGGTCGGCGCCGAGTTCGCGCAGCAGGCCGCCACCGAGGCCCTCCCGCTCCGCGATCAGACCGAGCAACAGGTGCTCGCAGCCGACGTAGTTGTGGCCGAGCGCCTCCGCCTCGTTGACCGTCTGCTCCAGCACCTCGGCGGCGGGGCCGCTCAGTCGCAGCCCGGCGCCCGCGCCGGCCGGGCCGACCGGCTCGGTGAGGTCGGCCCGGCCGAGCCCGGCGGCGACCTGGGCATCGGTGATCTCCAGGGCGCCGAGCACCTGGAGGGCCAGGTTCCCGCCCTCCGCCAGCAGACCGCCGAGCAGGTGCCCGGTTCCGATGGTCGGCGCCTGTTCGGCCTCGGCCCGGTCGGCGGCCAGCCGGAGCACGGTGCGGGCCCGGGCGGTGAAGCGGGCGAGCCGG
This sequence comes from Kitasatospora sp. LaBMicrA B282, assembly GCF_050325825.1. Taxonomy (NCBI): domain Bacteria; kingdom Bacillati; phylum Actinomycetota; class Actinomycetes; order Kitasatosporales; family Streptomycetaceae; genus Kitasatospora; species Kitasatospora sp. LaBMicrA B282. The sequence continues at coordinate 9,177 of NZ_JBNQTI010000046.1, read as the reverse complement.
CCGGCCTCGTCCAGCTCGCGCGGGTCGTGGGCGGCGGCGGCACGGATCGCGGTGACCCGGCGGACCGCCTGTTCCAGCGCCCGCTGGCAGATCGGGGAGACCGTCAGCCCGGCCTCCTTGACCGCCTCGGCCAGGTCGTCGGGCAGGTAAACGTTGATTTTGGGCACGGGTGACGCCTCCAGCGGCTCGGTGCGGAGTGGCTGCCTTCAGGTATAACCCGGCTGGGGGTATGCGTCTATAACCCCATGTGCCACCGGTCGCGGGATGAGGTGTGCCTCGGTTCGCCTTCGAAGAGGCTGGGAGCTCGATGAAGGCGACGGTCATGCCGGGCTGCGCCGGACCTGGGCAAACCAGGACAGAACTCGCCGCCGGCGGCCGATTCGCGACGGAGTGGCTTCAACGGGTGACGGGAAGCTCCCAGGAAGGCCCAGGTTTCCTAAACGACGGTGCGGTTCAGTCGAGAGTGCCGTTGGCGCACGCCCCCCGCTGCGCCAGCGGCGGCAGCGGCGGCAGCGCGACGCCTCCCGGTGTGGCGCGCCCAGCTCTCCGCTCGTCCCGAGTTCCGAGTTTCCAAGTCCCGAGTCCCGCACCGAATCAGGAGGCACCGGCCCTTGTCCCGGACCACCATCCGCACCGTCGGCGCCGCCGCGCTCATGGCCGCCGGCCTGCTGCTCACCGGCTGCTCCTCCTCGTCGACGAGCGCCTCGGCCGCACCGACCAGCTCCGCGTCGCCGTCCGCCAGTGCCTCCGGCAACCGTTCGGCGGCGATGGCCGCCTACGCCTCCTGCCTGCAGCAGCACGGCGTCACGCTGCCGACCGGCCGGCCCTCCGGCCGCCCGAGCGACCGGCCGAGCGGTGCCCCGGGCGGCGGTGGCGGCTACGGCGGTGGCGGCGGGTACTTCGGCGGCGGCGCCTCGGCCGACCCGACCCGCCAGGCCGCGATGCAGGCGTGCGCCTCGCTGCGCCCGCAGGGCAACGGGCAGGGCGGCCGCGGCGGCTTCAACAGCAGCGCGATGCAGGCCTTCACGGGCTGCCTGAAGGACCACGGCGTGACCCTGCCGACGACCGGCGGCCTGAAGGGCCTCAACACCGCGGACCCCAACACCGCCGCCGCCTACAAGACCTGCTCCCCGCTGCTGCCCGCGCGCCCCTCCGGGGCTCCGGGCGCGGACGCCTCGGCCGCGCCCTCGCCGTCGGCCTCCTGAGCCGGCCTCCGCGGTAGCCCGCCCCGGTGCTCCGGCGGCCCGCCGGAGCGCCGCGCGTCACCCCCGCTCGCCCGTCAGCGCCGCCGTCAGGCCGGCGCGGCGGGCGAGCACCTCGTCCCGGCGACGCGCCATCTCGCGCAGCGCGGACCTGCGGGTGCGGGCCGGGAGCCGGTCCAGGTAGAGCCGGCCGAGCAGGTGGTCCGTCTCGTGCTCCAGGCAGCGCGCGAAGTAGCCGGTGCCCTCGATCACCAGTGGACGCCCGTCCTGGTCCCGGCCGTGGACCACGGCCCGGTCGGGGCGCGCGAGCTCGCGGTGCGGCCCGGGGACGGACAGACAGCCCTCCGCCGCCTCGACCAACCGCCGCTCACCGAGGGGCACTTCCTCCAGCACCGGGTTGAGGATGTGGCCGACGTGCCGCACGCCGTCGTCGTCCAGGCAGTCCCAGACGAACAGCCGCAGGTCGACGCCGACCTGGTTGGCCGCCAGGCCGGCGCCCTCCGCGATCAGTTGGGTGGCGAAGAGGTCGTCGATCAGCGCGGCCAGCCCGGGGGTGCCGAACTCGGCCTCGGTGGCCTCCCGGCAGGGCCGGTGCAGCACCTCCTCCCCCACCTCGGTGACCCGCCGGGGCCGGCCGCGCAGCGCCTCCGGCGGCACCGCCGGGTACTCGGCGACCGGTACTCCCTGCACGAAGGTGCGCAGGCTCATGTCCATCCCCTCCCTCATGTCCATCCCCTCCCGAACCGCTGCGGTGTCCCGTCGGTCCCTGCGGCTTCCCAGGGTTTCCCAAGGTTTCCCGCCAGCAGATGCCGCTTTGCAAGCTTTGCAAAGCGTACCGACGCGCCACACCCTAGCGCTTCGCCCGGCCCGGCGTCGCTTGACGCCACCTCACCTCAAGCAGCACGCTCGGGCCCGTGACCGCACGATTCCCGACCTCCGCCCCGACCGACCACCCGGTCCGGACCGCCCTGCTCGAGCTGCTCGCCGAGGTCGGGACCATCACCTCCACCGAGGCCGCCGGGCGGCTCGGCCACAGCTCCGGCCTCTGCTCCTTCCACCTGCGCAAGCTCGCCGAGGCCGGCCTGATCGAGGACGCCCCCAGGGCCGGCGGCCGGGCCCGCCCGTGGCGGCTCACCCGCCCGCGGCCGGCCGCTCCGCTGCCGGAGTCCTCGCTGTTCCACCGTGAACTGGAGGACACCAGCTACCAGCTCTGGCTGGCCCGTCGCGCCGAGGCACCGGAGCAGTGGCGCCAGGACGACGCGTTCAGCGCGGTGCTGCACCTGACGCCGGCCGAACTGCGCACCCTGGGCGAACGCCTGCGCGCCGTGCTCGCCGACTTCCAACCCGAGAGCCGCGGCAGCACCGGCAGCCCCGACCGGCCTGACGCGGCACCGGTGGCCGTTCTGGCCCGCCTCTTCCCGCTGCTGTCCGAGCCGACCGGGGAGGACTGAGCCCCGAGCCCCGCGGACCTCACCGCCGAACGGACCTCGCTGCCGAACCGCCCGCTACTCGCCGATCCGCGCCACGATCTCCTCGCACAACTCGTGGGTGCGCAGGGCGTCGTGGGCGTCGATGCTCCGGCCGGCGCGCACGGCGTCCAGGAAGGAGAGCACGATCTGCTCGATCCCGCGCTGGCGCGCCACCGGGACCCAGTCGCCGCGACGGCGGGTGGTGGGCTGGCCGCGGTGGTCGATCACCTCGGCGAGGTTGTGCACCTCGCGCTTGGCGTCCGCGCCGGAGACCTGGAGGATCTCCTCGGTGGAGCCGGAGAGGCGGTTCATGATGCCCAGCGCTGTGAAGCCGTCACCGGCCAGGGTGAGCACCAGGTGCTCCACCAGACCGTCGCGCGCCCGGGAGCGGACGTCGACGTGCTCGATCTCCCCGGGCACCAGGTAGCGCAGGGTGTCGACCACGTGGATGAAGTCGTCGAAGACCAGGGTCCGGGCCGCCTCCGGGAGGCCCTCGCGGTTCTTCTGCAGCACGATCAGGTCGCGCGGGCGTTCCTTGGCCTGCAGGTACCCGGGGGCGTGGCGGCGGTTGAAGCCGACCAGCAGGGACCGTCCGGTGCGGTCGGCGAGCTCGACCAGCCGGCGGGCCGGGTCCAGGTGGTAGTCGAGCGGCTTGTCCACGTACACGTCGATGCCGGCCGTGAGCAGCCGCTCGACGATCGGGACGTGCTGGTCGGTGGCCGCGTGCACGAAGGCGGCCCGGATGCCGCTGTCGATCAGTGCGTCCAGGTCGGTGAACCGCGCCGGGATCCGGTGGGCCTCGCCGATCCGGTCGAGCTTGGCCCGGTCCCGGGTCATCAGGCGCAGGTCGAGGCCGGGCAGTGCGGTCAGGACCGGCAGGTAGGCCTTCTGCGCGATGTCACCGAGGCCGATCACCCCGACCGCGAGGGGCGCGTCGGCGGTGGTGGTGTCGGTCATGGAGGACTCCCGGGGCGCGGACGATCATCTGCCGGCTCCACCCTAGGCGAAGTTCAGCCGGGGCAGCCCGAACCCTCGGCCCAGCTCCCTCAGCCGAGCTCCCTCGGCCCAGCTCCCTCAGCCGAGCTCCCTCGGCCCAGCTCCCTCAGCCCAGCTCCGCCGCCGCGCTCTCCAGGGCCCGCAGCACCGGGCGGATCACCGGGTGCCGCTCGGCACCGCCGCGCACGGCGGCGAAGACCTTGCGGGTGGCCGCCGAACTGTCCACCGCCCGCACCGCGATGCGCGACAGGTCGGTGCCGCGCAGCGCCGAGCGCGGCACCAGGGCGACGCCGGCGCCGGCCGAGGCGAGCGCGATCACCGCGCTGAAGTCGTCCGAGGAGTGCACCAGGCGAGGCGCGAAGCCGGCGTGCTCGCAGGCCAGCAGCACCACGTCGTGGCAGGGGTTGCCGGGGTAGGGGCCGATCCAGGGTTCGCCGGCCAGGTCGGCCATGGCGATCGGGCCGGGCCCGGCGGCCAGCGGGTGGTCGAGCGGCAGGACCGCCTCGAACGGCTCGGCGTAGAGCGGAAAACGGGCCAGCCGGCCGTCGTCGCCGCGCGGTGCGCCGCGGTACTCGACGGCCACCGCGAGGTCGGCCTGGCCGTCGAGCACCATGGGCAGGCTGGCGTCGCCCTCGGCATCCAGCACCTTCAGCCGCACCCCGGGCGCCGTGGTGGCCAGCGCGGCGATCGCGGGCGCCAGCACCAGCGAGATGCCGGTGGCGAAGGAGGCGACGGTGACGGTGCCCCGGGCGCCGGTGGCGTAGGCGGCCAGGTCGGCCTCGGCGCGCTCCAGCTGGGCCAGTACGGCGTCGGCGTGGCAGACCAGGATCTCGCCGGCCGGGGTCAGCCGGACCCCGCGCCCGTCCCGGCTGAGCAGTGCGTGGCCGGTCTCCTGCTCCAGGGCGGCCAGCTGCTGGGAGACCGCCGAGGGGGTGAGGTAGAGCGCGGCGGCCGCGGCGGTCACCGTTCGGTGGTCCGCCACGGCTCGCAGGGTCCGCAGGCGTCTGGCGTCGATCACTCACTCATTCTGCCAGCGCCGACGGGGTGACCGGCGCGCTCACCGGTCACCCCGGCACCCTCGCGGGGTTCAGCTCAGGCCGCTCTCCAGCTCGTCCCGGGCGGCGATGAAGGCCGCCACCGCGCGCTCGACGTCCTCGGTCGAGTGGGCCGCGGAGAGCTGCACCCGGATCCGGGCCTGGCCGTGCGGGACCACCGGGTAGGAGAACCCGATCACGTAGACGCCGCGCGCCAGCAGCAGTTCGGCGAGCTTGCCGGCCTTGGCGGCGTCGCCGATCATCACCGGGGCGATGGCGTGGTCGCCGGGCAGGACCTCGAAGCCGGCCTCGGTCATCTTCGAGCGGAACAGCGCGGTGTTGGCCCGCAGCCGCTCGCGCAGCTCGTGCGAGGTCTCCAGCAGGTCGAGCACCTTCAGCGAGGCGGCCGCGATCACCGGGGCGAGCGAGTTGGAGAACAGGTACGGGCGCGAGCGCTGGCGCAGCAGGGCGACGATCTCGCGGCGGGCGGCGACGTAGCCGCCGGAGGCGCCGCCGAGCGCCTTGCCCAGGGTGCCGGTGATGATGTCGACCCGGTCCATCACGCCGTGCAGCTCGGGGGTGCCGCGGCCACCGGGGCCGACGAAGCCGACCGCGTGCGAGTCGTCGACCATCACCATCGCGTCGTAGCGGTCGGCCAGGTCGCAGATCTCGGCCAGCGGGGCGACGTAGCCGTCCATCGAGAAGACGCCGTCGGTGACGATCAGGCGGCGGCGGGCGTCTTGGCTCTCCTTGAGCCGCGCCTCCAGCTCGGCCAGGTCGCGGTTGGCGTAGCGCAGCCGGCGGGCCTTGCTGAGCCGGATGCCGTCGATGATGCTCGCGTGGTTGAGCGCGTCCGAGATGACTGCGTCGCGCTCGTCGAGCAGGGTCTCGAAGACGCCGCCGTTGGCGTCGAAGCAGGAGGAGTAGAGGATCGTGTCCTCCTGCCCGAGGAACGTGGACAGCCGGGCTTCCAGCTCCTTGTGCACGTCCTGGGTGCCGCAGATGAAGCGCACCGAGGCCATGCCGTAGCCCCAGCGGTCCAGCGCCTCCTTGGCCGCGGCGATCACCTCGGGGTGGTCGGCCAGGCCGAGGTAGTTGTTGGCGCAGAAGTTGAGCACCTCGCCCTCGCGGCCACCGGCGGTGACCGTGACGGCGGCGCTCTGCGGGCTGCCGATCACCCGCTCGGGCTTGAACAGGCCGGCCTCGGTGATCTCGGCCAGGGTGTCCTGGATGTCCTGACGGACGGAGTTGAACACAGCTCTCCTAAGGCGGGTGTCAGACGGTGGACCAGTCGAGGATGATCTTGCCGCAGCGGCCGCCGGCCGCCTCGTCGAACGCGGCCTCGAAGTCCTGCGCGGCGTACCGGCCGGTGATCACCGGGGTCAGGTCGAGGCCGCCCTCGAGCAGCACCGACATCGCGTACCAGGTCTCGAACATCTCGCGGCCGTAGATGCCCTTGATGGTGATCATCGAGGTGACCACCTTGGCCCAGTTGATCGGGAACTCGTCGGCGGGCAGGCCGAGCATCGCGATCTTGCCGCCGTGCGTCATGTTGTCGATCATCGAGCGCAGCGCCTCGGGGCGGCCGGACATCTCCAGGCCGACGTCGAAGCCCTCGCGCAGGCCGAGCTTCTGCTGGCCCTCCTCGATGGTGTGCTCGGAGACGTCCAGCGCCAGCGAGACGCCCACCTTGCGGGCCAGGTCCAGCCGGTAGGGGCTGACGTCGGTGATCATCACGTGCCGGGCGCCGGCGTGCTTGGCGACCGCCGCGGCCATGATGCCGATCGGGCCGGCGCCGGTGACCAGCACGTCCTCGCCGACCAGCGGGAAGGAGAGCGCGGTGTGCACGGCATTGCCGAACGGGTCGAAGATCGCGGCCACGTCCAGGTCGACCGGGACCCGGTGCACCCAGACGTTGGAGGCCGGCAGCGCCACGTACTCGGCGAACGCGCCGTCGCGGTTGACGCCCAGGCCGATGGTGTTGCGGCAGAGGTGACGCCGGCCGGCCAGGCAGTTGCGGCACTTGCCGCAGACCAGGTGGCCCTCGCCGCTGACCAGGTCGCCCACGTTGACGTCGACCACCGCGGGGCCGATCGCGACGACCTCGCCGACGAACTCGTGGCCGATGGTCATCGGGGTGCGGATGGTCTGCTGCGCCCAGCCGTCCCACTTGCGGATGTGCAGGTCGGTGCCGCAGATGCCGGTGCGCAGCACCTTGATCAGCACGTCGCCGGGGCCGGTCTCCGGCTCGGGGACGTCGGTCAGCCACAGTCCGGGCTCGGCGTGCTTCTTGACCAGTGCCTTCACGGCTGCGGCTCCTGAGGGCGTAGCGGGGGAGGTGCCGCGTGGGGGACGGTGTGGCACCTACGGAGAATGGGGCCCGGCGACGGCGCCATTCCGTGCCGGGCAGCAGCAATCTGCCTGGTGGGAGGGGGTGCGGTCCATCGAGGAATTCTTAACGGGCGCGACAGCTGGGCTTCACGATCGTGCCCGAGCTGCGGCCGGACGGCCCGGCACCATGCCCGGCCCTCACTCCTTCGGGGGATGACGGCCGGTGGAGATCGTCGGCGTGAAGATCGTTAGGCTGCGCGCCATGACGACACTTCAGCAGTCCACGCTGGCGGGTTTCCTGGCCGACGCGGCCCGGGGCGTCTTCCCGCCCTCCGACGGCAGCGTGACGGTGGTTCCGCAACCCGGCCCGCGCACCGCCGGCGTGCTCTCGTTCAGCGCGCACGCGGTGGTCTTCACCGACGAGGACCCGGCGTGGGTGCGGGACGCCGTCGCCCGGGCCGCCGCCGACCAGCTGTCGGCCCCGCTCAGCGCCGCCTTCCAGCTGGAGTTCGCCCGCCGCACCGGGCGGGTGCCCGGCAACGTCGACCTGGTCACGGTGGCCGACCGGCTGCCGGGCGAGCCACCGCTGCCGCTGGTCGAGATCGAGGACCGCGAACACCCGCGGGTGGTGCGGGCGCTGCGGTTCCGGGACGGGGTACGGGTGTGGACCACCGAGGGCGGGGTGCTGGTGCTCGGGCGCGGGGTGGCCGGGCGCTGGGAGGCGGCGATCGAGGTCGCCCCGGACGCGCGGGGGCGCGGGCTGGGACGGGCGCTGGGCGTGAGCGCCCGGCACCTGGTGCCCGAGGGCGGGGTGGTCTGGGCGCAGCAGGCGCCGGGCAACGCGACCAGCGTCCGGGCCTTCCAGGCGGCGGGGTACCGGCCGGTGGGCGCGGAGGTGCTGCTCAGCGTGGAGTAGGTCTCGAGGGGTCGACGAGTGCGGGTGCGGCGCACCTCCGGTGGCCCGCAGGCGTACCTCCGGTTCGCCCGCACCCGCCGCGGACGCTGCTAGTTGAACTTGGCCTTGCCCGGCCCCTCCTCGACGAAGCTGCGCATGCCGATCGTGCGGTCCTCGGTGGCGAAGAGGCCGGCGAAGTGGGCGCGCTCGATCGTCAGGCCGGTGTCCAGGTCGGTCTCCAGCCCGCGGTCGATCGCCTCCTTGGCGGCCCGCAGCGCCCAGGACGGGCCGGCGGCGAGCTTGCCGGCCCAGGCCAGCGCGGCCGGGTAGACCTCCTCGGCCGGGAGGACCCGGTCGACCAGCCCGATCCGCAGCGCCTCCTCGGCGTCGACCATCCGGCCGGTGAAGATCAGGTCCTTGGCCTTGCTCGGGCCGATCAGCCGGGGCAGCCGCTGGGTGCCGCCGGCGCCGGGGATCACGCCGAGCATGATCTCCGGCTGGCCGAGCTTGGCGTTGTCGGCGGCGATCCGGACGTCGGCGCAGAGCGCCAGCTCGCAGCCGCCGCCCAGGGCGTAGCCGGTGATCGCGGCGACCACCGGCTTGGGGATCCGCGCGACCGCGGTGAACGCGTCCTGCAGGGCGCCGCCGCGGGCCACCATGTCGGTGTACGACATGTCCTGCATCTCCTTGATGTCGGCGCCGGCCGCGAAGGCCCGCTCGCCGCCGTAGATCACCACGGCCCGGACGTCGGCGCGCGCGGCGGCCTCGTCGGCGACCTCGTGCAGCTGGTCCTGCATGGCGATGTTCAGCGGGTTGAGCTTCGGGCGGTCGAGCCGGATGGTGCCGACGCCGTCGGCGACCTCAAGGGTGACGAACCGGGTCATACGGGGGTCCTCCCTACCTGATGGCCACTGGTGAACGGCCGTGAACCCCGACCCTAGCGGCTAGCCCCGCGGGGCAGTACGGGCCAGGGTTGCCACCGCCTGGTCGATCTGCTCGTCCGTCAGGTCGGCCCGGGCGGTCAGGCGCAGCCGGGACTGGCCGTCGGGCACGGACGGCGGGCGGAAGCAGCCCACCGCGAGCCCGGCGGTGCGGCAGTCGGCGGCCCAGGTCACGGCCTCCTCGGGGCCCGGTGCGAGCACCGAGACCACCGCCGCCTGCGGGGTGCTGGCGCGCAGGCCGACCGCGGTGAGCCGGGCGGCCAGGGTGGCGGCCACCTCGCCGGCCCGGGCGGCGCGGGCCGGCTCGGC
>NZ_JBNQTI010000045.1:0-52497 GCF_050325825.1 Kitasatospora sp. LaBMicrA B282 | reverse complement strand
GGCCCCGGCGTTCGGCCGTCCGGCGGCGCCGGGCGGCCCGCTGCGCGAGGCCGCCGCGCTGGCCCGGGCGGCCGGGGCGGACAGCCCGCGCGAGCTGGTGCAGCTCTGTGGGGCGGCGCTGGTCCCGGGGCGGGACGCGGAGACCTTCGCGCTGGCCGAGGAGCTGGTGGCGGAGGCCCGGGCGGCCGGTGCGCTGGCCCTGCTGCCCACCCTGCTCTTCTTCCAGGCCGAGGCCGAGCTGTTCCACGGCCGGCACCGGGACGCCGAGTTGGCCGTCGCCGAGGCGCTGGCGCTGGCCCGGGACACCGCGCAGCCGCAGTGGACCAGCCAGCTGTCCGCGCTGGACGCCTACCTGGCGGCGCTGCGCGGCGACGACGAGCTGGTGGGCCGGCGGGTGGCCGAGGCGCAGGACGACCGGGCCACCGCCTGGGGCGCGCCGGCGGCCGGCACCTCCTGGTGCCAGTGGGCGTTGGCCCTGCACGACCTGGGCCGGGGCCGGGCCGCCGAGGTGGTGGAGCGGCTGGAGCCGCACACCGCCGGCCACTACCGGCACCACGTCTCCGGCATCCGCACGGTGCCGGACCTGGTGGAGGCGGCGGTCCGGATCGGCCGGCCGGAGCGGGCCGCGGCGGCCTTCGAACGGTTCCGGGAGTGGTCGCGGCGGATCGGCGAGCCGGCCTGGGCCCGGGCCCTGGTACTGCGCTGCCAGGCGCTGCTCGGGCCGGCCGAGTCGGCCGACGCCGGCTACCCGGCCGCGCTGGAGCTGCACGCCCGGGCCGACCGGCCCTTCGAACGGGCCCGCACCGCGCTGCTGTTCGGCGAGTTCCTGCGCCGCGACCGGCGCAAGACCGAGGCCCGGGCGCAGCTGCGCGCCGCGCTGGAGGTGTTCGAGCGGCTGGGCGCGCAGCCCTGGGCCGAGCGGGCCCGCGCCGAGCTGGCGGCCGCGGGGTCGGCCACCCCGGTCGCGGCCCCGGCCGGCCCGCTGGCCGGGCTGACCCCGCAGGAGGAGCAGATCGCCCGGCTGGCCGCGACGGGGCTCTCCAACCGGGAGATCGCCGCCCAGCTCTTCCTCAGCCCGCGCACGGTGGGTCACCACCTCTACAAGGCCTACCCGAAGCTGGGCATCGCCTCCCGGGCGGAGTTGGCCGCCCTGCTCTGACCCGGTCCTGGGGTGACCGCCACGGCGTCGTCGGGGTCAGTCGCCCTCGACGTTCAGGTGCGGCAGCACCCGGTCCAGCCAGCGCGGCACCCACCAGGCGCGGTCGCCGAGCAGCGTCAGCACCGCGGGGACCAGCAGCAGCCGCACCACCGTGGCGTCCACCAGCACGCTGACCGCCAGGCCCAGGCCCAGCATCTTGATCACGACGACGTCGCTCAGCAGGAAGGCGGCGAAGACGCTGACCATGATCAGCGCGGCACAGGTGATCACCCGGGCGGTGATCTCCAGGCCGTGCGCCACCGCGTCCTTGCTGTTGCCGGTGCGGTACCAGTCCTCGTGCACCCGGGAGAGCAGGAAGACCTCGTAGTCCATGCTCAGGCCGAAGACGATGGCGAACATCATCATCGGCACGTAGCTCTCGATCGGGACCTTGCCGGCCACGCCGAGCGCCGGGCCGCCCCAGCCCCACTGGAAGACCGCCACCACCACGCCGTAGGAGGCGCCGATCGACAGCAGGTTGAGCACGGCCGCCTTGACCGCGACCAGCAGGCCGCGGAAGACCGCCAGGATGATCAGGAAGGCCAGGCCCACCACCACCGCGATGATCAACGGCAGCCGCGAGGCGACCAGCTCCAGGAAGTCCAGCTGGGCGGCGGTGGTGCCGGTCAGGTAGCCCTTGGCGGCGCTGCCGGACAGCGCCTGCGGCAGCACGGTGTCCTTGAGGTGGTTGAACAGGGTGGTGGTCACCGCGTCCTGCGGGGCGCCGGTGGAGATCGCGGTGGAGATCAGCACGTCCCCGTCGGGGGTCTGCTGCGGCGGGCTGACGCTGGCGGTGTTCGGCACCCCGGTCAGCGCGTGCTGGACGTTGGTGAGCAGCGCCGCCCGGTCGCCGGCGGGCACCGCGCTCTGGTCGACCACGATGGTCAGCGGGCCGTTGGCGCCGGGCCCGAAGCCCTGGGCGATCAGGTCGTAGGCGCGGCGGTCGGTGAAACTGGTCGGATCGGCGCCGTCGCCGATGTGCCCCAGCCGGATCGAGAAGAGCGGGATCGCCAGCACCCCGATCGCCACCAGCCCGCCGAGCAGGTACCACCAGGGCCGCCGCTCCACCCGGCGCGCGTAGCGGTGCCAGAACCCGGTGGACTCGCCGCCGGCGGTGTGCCCCTCGGCGACCGGCGTGCGCACGGTGAACCGGTCGATCCGCCGCCCGATCAGCCCGAGCAGCGCCGGGACCAGGGTGACCGCGCCGAGCACCGCGGTCACCACGGTGATCATCGCGGCGACGCCCAGCTTGCCGATGAAGCTCACCCGGGAGACCGTCAGACCGGCCAGCGCGATCACCACGGTGCAGCCGGAGACGATCACCGCCCGCCCGCTGGTGGCCACCGAGCGCCCGGCCGCCTCGGCCGGCTCCACGCCGTCCATCAGCAGCTGGCGGTGCCGGGTGATCAGGAAGAGCGCGTAGTCGATGCCCACGCCCAGCCCGATCATGGTGGCCAGGGTGGGCGAGACGTTGGCGAAGGTGAAGGCGATCGCCAGCAGGCTCAGCAGGGAGAGGCCGACGATCACCGCGAGCAGCGCGCTGAGCAGCGGCAGCCCGGCGGCGATCAGGCTGCCGAAGCCGATCAGCAGCACCACCACGGCGACCCCGAAGCCGATCGCCTCGCTGGTGAAGTCCTTGGTGTGCGGGCGGGCCAGCTCGCCCAGCGGTCCGCCGTACTCGACCTGCACCCCGGCGGCGCGCAGCGGGGCCACCGCGGCGTCCACGCCGGTCAGGTAGTCGGTGCCGTAGGTGGTCGGGTTGGCCTGGAACCTGACGGTGATGTAGCCGATCTTCTGGTCGGCGGAGAGCGCCCCGGTGGGCGGGGCGCCGGGCGCCGGCAGCGGGTTCTGCGCGGAGAGCACGTGCGGCAGCTGCTGCAGCGAGCCGACGGCCTGGTCGATCTGCCCGGCGGCGTCGGTCAGCGGGCCGTTCGGGTCGTGCAGCACCACCTGGGCGCCGATCCCGCCGGAGGTCGGGGCGTGCGCGGCGAGCACCTGTTGGCCGGTGTGCGACTGGACCCCGGGCAGCGAGAAGTCGTCGGAGTAGGTGCCGCCGACGCTGTTCTGCAGGCCGTGCAGCACGCCGAGCCCGACCAGCCAGGCGACCAGCACCAGTACCCAGCGGTGGGCGCACCAGCGGCCGAGCCGTTGGAGGCCGCCGGGGCGGGGACCGGGTGTCGACATAGGGCCGACGGTAACCCCGCGGTGGTGGTCGACCGACGGTACGACATACGCCCGATCAGGTCATCCGATCCGCCGCGGGCTCCGGCCGCTCGCGCGGTGGGCGGCCCGCGGACCGCCCACCGCGGCGCGGGTCAGCGCACCGGCAGGACCGGCGTGTGCTCCTCGCGCACCGCCTGCAGCGCCTGCGGGTTCAGGCCGAGCAGGTTGAGGATGGTCGGCGCGATCTGCTTGGTCTGCACCGGCGCGGCGTCCTTCACGTGCTTCGGGGTGCCGGCGCCGGAGACCACCAGCGGCACGTCCAGGTCGTCGGGGTGGGCGCCACCGTGCTCGGCCACCTTGCCGTGCCCGCCGGTGTAGACCACGCCCTGCGCGCTGATCCCGAACAGGTCCGGCACCCGGGCGTCGCCCGGCCGCACCCCGAAGTACTTCGCGGCGTCCGCGCCCGCGTAGACCTTGGTCAGACCGCTGGCGGTGAAGGCCTTCGGGGCGCCCTTGATGTCGTTGCCGGTGCCGTTCTGGGCCAGCAGGTAGTCCTTGGCGAAGGTGGTGGCCGCCGCGGAGCGGTCGCTGAGCCAGAGCAGCATGCCGTCGTCGTCCACCGAGTGGGCCACCAGGTCCGCCGCGCCCGGGTGCAGCTTGCGCCAGGCGGCGTTCAGGCCGTCGAGCAGCGGGCCGTCGTCGATCCGGGTCAGCTGGCTCGGGTCGGTGGGCGACTGGCCGTGCTTGGCGGAGAGCACGATGGTGGTGGAGCCGGTCAGGTGCTGCTTGCGCAGCTCCGCGGTGAGCGCGCCGATCTGGGCGTTCACGAAGTCCAGGTTCTTCACCAGCAGCGGGCCGGGGGTGCCTGGCGCGCTGTAACCGCCGGTCAGGCCCTCGGAGGTGGGCAGCTTCTGGGCGGTGGAGACGGACTGGAAGTTCAGCCCGAAGATCGCCGGGGTGCCGACCTTCGTGCTGCGGCTGTGGTCGTAGCCGTCGATCTCGTTGAGCACCGCCTGCACCTTGTAGCCGTCGTACTGCTCGGTGGCCTGGTTGTCGGTGGTCCAGTCGCCGCCCGCCGGGTAGCCCGGCGCGTCGCTGTTGATCTCCGGCGTGAACAGGTCCTGGATCCCGGTGCCGGACGGGCCGTTGAGGATGTCGTAGGCGGCGTGCTTGTCCGACCAGGCGGTGCGCAGCCCGGCCTGGCTGGCCACCTCGAAGACGGTGTTCACCTGCAGGTAGGAGTGCGGGTAGACCGGCTTGCAGGTGGCCGGGTCGACCGGCAGCTTGGTCGGGTCGAGCAGGGTCTGCGGCTTGCCGGTCATCGAGAGGATCGAGCCGGGCAGGCCGGCCAGGCCCTGGCCGGCGTCGATCGAGGCCTTGTTGCGGTCCAGGTCCTCGGTCAGGTCCACCTCGACGCCGGGCTTGGCGGTGGCGCAGTCGGTGGTGCCGGCCGGCAGCAGGGCGGCGTTGTAGGTGTCGTCGTAGTAGACGCCGGTGGTGCCCGGGCCGCCGCCGGTGGCCTGGGCGACCATGCCGGGGAAGGAGTCCGAGGGGATGGTGGTCTGCGCGTCGGTGTAGTCCACGCCGCCGCCGACCAGCTTGGCCAGCGCCGAGTGCGGGTGCTGGGCGACGTACCAGCTCAGGTCCGACTGGTGCAGGCCGTCGACCGAGATCAGCAGCACGTGCTTGGCCGGTCCGCGGCGATGCGCGTCCGGGGCGCTGGCGAGGGCCGGGGCGACGGTGCCGACGGCGAGCGCACCGGTGGTGGCGATGACCGCGGCGAGGCGGATGGAGCGACGGTTCACGGCGTTCTCCTGGTACTCACAGGGGCGGGCTGTGTGCGGGGCTCGCGACATGAGTAGTGGCCGGCCGTATACCGGGGGCGTCGGGGGGCTGAACGGTCGGCGAAGCGCGGTGGTGGAGCGTCGGGCGGGCGGCGGACGGTGGTGTCCGGTGCTACGGACCGTCAGGAGAGTTCCGGGCTCCGGACGGCGGGATCATCGGCCCCGGGCGGCGGGGTCATCGCCAGCCGGGCCGCGGCCAGGGCCGCGTCGCCGGCGGTGTGCAGCGGGCCGGCGACGCCGGTGCGCGGGTCGGCGAGCAGCGCCAGCAGCCGGGCGCGGACCGGACCCGCGGCGGCGGCGACCGAGCCGGCCAGCACCAGGGGGCCGTCCTGCGCGGTGGCCCGGACCAGGGCGGCCAGGTGCTCGGCCGCCTCCGCCACGATCGCCCCCGCGGCCGGGTCGCCCGCCTCGGCGGCGGCACCCACCAGCGGGGCCAGCTCCGCCAGCCGCCGCGGCGGCCCGTCGTAGACCCAGTGCAACAGCTCGACCGGCCCGGCCGCGCCGCAATGCCGCAGCACCGCCGCGGCGAGCGGCCCGGTCGGCTCGTCCAGCGCCCGGCGCACCGCCGCCCGCCCCAGCCAGAACCCGCTGCCCTCGTCGCCCAGCAGCCAGCCGAACCCGCCGCCGTAGTGGGTCACCCGGCCGTCCGCCACCCGGCAGCAGACCGCACCGGTGCCCGCGATCAGCACGGTGCCGGCCGTCGCCGTGGACCCGGCCGCGAAGGCGGGCACTGCGTCCGAGCAGAGCCGCACCGGCACGGGGATCCCGAACGCGGCCCGGCACCGCTCGGCGAACTCCGCGGGCTCGGCCAGCGCCCGGTAGCCGGCCAGCCCCGCCACGCAGCCGGCCACCGCCTCCGCGTCCAACCCCCGCAGCGCCAGGTGGGCCGCTCCCGCCAGCGCGGCCAGCGCCTGCTCCGCACCCCCGCCGGCGACCGACGCCCCGCGCACCGCCGCCCGCCCGCACGGCCGAGCGTCGGCGTCCAGCACCGCGGCCCGCGCCCAGCTGCCGCCGCCGTCGAGCCCGAGGAAGAGCGCGCTCACCGGACGCCCCCGCCGGTCAGCTCTTGCACCGCCGCCCACGGTTGCCCCTGGGCGCGCCGCAACGCCCCCCGGGCCGCCTCCGGCGTGGCGCCGCCGACCAGCGCCACCAGGGCGGTGACCGTCTCCCCGGCCGCGGCGTCGAGCGCCGCGACGGCCTGCTCGGGCGTCACCCGAGCGGCCGTCACCAGGGTGCGCACGGCCCGCGCGCGCAGCTTGGCGTTGCCGGCCGAGGCGGTGACCATCAGGTTGGACCAGGTCCGCCCGCTGCGCACCATCAGCGCGGTGGAGAACGCGTTGAGCGCGAGCTTCTGCGCGGTGCCGGCCTTCATCCGGGTCGAGCCGGTCACCACCTCGGGCCCGGTGTCCAGCAGCACGTGCAGGTCGGCGAAGGCCGCGGCGGGCGCCTGCGGGTTCCCGGAGAGCAGCGCGGTGACCGCGCCCGCGGCCCGGGCCGCCCGCAACGCGCTCACCACGTACGGGGTGCCGCCGCTGGCGGTGATGCCGATCACCAGGTCACCGGCGGTCGGCGGGGTCGGCTCGTCCTGGTCCGGCGGCCGGTCCTCGGCGTTCTCCCGGGCCCGGGCCGCCGTCCGGGGGCCGCCCGCCAGGTGCGCGACCACCTGCTCCGGGCCCACGCCGTAGGTCGGGCCCAGCTCGACGGCATCACCGAGCGCGAGCCGGCCGCCGGTGCCGGCGCCGTAGTAGTGCACCCGGCCGCCGGCCCGCAGCGTCCGCAGCCCGGCCTCGACCAGTTCGGCCAGCTGCGGCAGGGCCGCCCGGACCACGCCGGGCACGGTGGCGTCCTGATCGTTGATCAGGGCCAGGAGCTCGGCGGTGTCCAGCCGGTCCAGCGCCAGGCTGGCGGGGTTGCGGCGCTCGGTGGGGGGCAGGTCGGGGTGCTCGGCGGGGTCGGCGGGGTCGGGGTGGTCGAGGGGCCCGGCGTGGGCGGGGGGCCGGGCTTGCGGCGCCTCGGCCGAGGGGTCGTCAGGGGCGTTGCCGGGCAGTGCGTCGAGCTCCTCGGACACAGCGGCTCCTTCTGCTGGGCGGCCGCCAGCAGTCTGCCACCCGGCACGCCCGCGCCGCGGGAACCGCGGGTTCACCGCGGGCCGGGGCGGCGGGGTTCACCGCGGGCCGGTGCGGCCGCTCAGAGCGGGCCCGCCTGTCCCACCATCAGCCAGACGTAGTGGCCGTCGACCAGCGCCGGCGCGGAGACCGACAGCAGCTGGTAGCTGATCCCGTCCCCGGGCGCGTCGCAGCGCAGGGTCGGGTTCTGCAGCGAGGAGGCGTCGCCCCAGACGTAGCGCCAGACCCCCGGGGTGCTCTCGCCCCAGCTGGATCCCGGGTTCGGCAGCGGCTTCCCGCCGAAACCGAACTGCCGCTGCCCGTTCGGGCAGGGTCCGGCCAGCACGGTCAGATTGGTCTGGCTCGTGCTGGAGTCATTGGTGGACAGCCCGATCGGGGCGACCTGCGACTGCGGCGCCGGCTGGTCGGTGAGCAGCTTCAGGGTGCCCAGGGACAGGCCGTCGTTCTGGGCGCTGCGGTCGCTCACCAACAGCGCCAGACGCCGCTGCCCGCCGGCGGAGGTGCCGCTGACCACGAGCAGGAACGAGCCGTACCACGGCTCCTGGTCCAGCAGGTGCACCTCGTGGTGGCCGCCCCCGGAGACGCCGTCCCAGTACGCGGCCAGCTCCACGGCGTGGTCCGTCGGGCCGGCGACCCACCACGGGGTGCCGAGCGCCGGCAGGTTCGCGCCGCCGTCGGGCTGGGCCGCCGGATCGCCGTTGACCAGGGCGGACGGCATCCCGGACGGCAACTGGAGCAGGCCGCCGCCCTGCTGCGGTACACCGCCCGGGCTCGCCCCGCTCTGCCCCACCCCGGCGGCGCGCACCGGCGCGGCCCCCCGGAGCGGCCCGGTGACCGTGAGGGCGACCGCCAGCGCCACCGCCGCGCACCCCGCCACGCCCGCCGCCAGCCTCGCCCGGCGGCGCCGGCGCTGCCGGGTGATCCGCACGCGCAGCCGGTCCGTGAAGTCCGGCGCCGGCAGGCCGCCGTGCTCGGCCAGCTCGTCCAGCCGGTGCTCCAGCTGCTCCTCGAACCAGTTCATCGAGGTGCTCACCGGGCCACCCCCGGCAGGACGCAGAGGGCGGCCTCGGCCGCGGCGGTCGCCGGCGCCGCCAGCGCGACCGACCGTTGCTCCGGGACCGGTCGCTGGGCGGGGGCCGGTCCTGGCTCCGGCGCGGGCCGTTGGTCCAGCGAGGCCCGCAGCTGGGCGAGCCCGCGGGAACTCAGCCGTTTGATGTTGCCCACCGAGCACGCCATGGTGAGTGCCGCCTCCTGCTCGCTCAGTCCCACGTAGTGGCGCAGCACCACCGCGGCCCGGGTGCGCGGGGCCAGCGCGGCCAGCGCCCGGCGCAGCAGGTCGCGGTCGTCGATCGCGGACGAGGACGAGGGCTCGTCCCGCCCGACCTCCGGCAGGTGCAGGGTGAGGATCTCCTGGAGCCGGCGGCGGCGCACCGAGCTGATGTGGGTGTTCACGATCGCGGCCCGGACGTACGCCTCCTCCCGCCCCTGCGAGGTGGCCTGGTCCCAGCGCCGGTAGCAGTTGGCGAGCGCGGTCTGCAGCAGGTCCTCGGCCAGGCCGTGGTCGCCGGTGAGCAGGTGGCAGAGCCGCAGCAGGGCACCGGAGCGGGCCAGCACGAACTCCTCGAACCTGATCTCTCGTTCGCTGCGCCGCACGCCGTTCCCCCTGCGTTGCTCCGTGGCCGGGCGCGGGGCAGTTCGCCACCGCACCGTCCAACAACGCGAACGCGCGTGCGGCGCGTTGCCTCGGTCCGCTGTGGCGCTCGTCACGTCGTCCCGGCACAACAGGACCGGGCGATCACCGCGTCATCAGGGCGAGATCGGTGACCGCGCCGGCCCCTGCCGCCGGTCGCCGCCACGCATGAGGGGGGAACGTTCGACATGCACAGCCTGACGACTGAGACACCTGCCGAGACCGCGACGGGGACCGCGACGACCGCGACCGCGACCGCGACGACCACGACCGGGGCCCCGGGGGACACCCCGATGACCGCCGAGCAGCGCGCCCGGTTCGAGCGGGACGGGTACCTGGTGCTCCCGGGCGTCCTGGACCAGGACGAGGTGGCCCGCTACTCCGCCGCACTGGACCGGGTGTACGCCGAGCAGCAGGCGGCCGGGCGACTCGCTCCGGACGGTTCGCTGCACCTGCTGAGCGCGGTGGCCGCGCTGCCCGAGGTGGTCGACCTGATCGACCACCCGCGCACCTTCCCGCTGGTCTGGTCGGTGCTCGGCTGGAACGTCCACGTCTACCACTCGCACCTCGACGTGCACCCGCCGATCCGCAGCCCCAAGCCCTACCGCTTCGAGTGGCACCAGGACGGCGGCCGGCAGAACCGCGAGCTGGAGACCGACCCGCGCCCGCGCCTCTCGGTGAAGCTCGCCTACTGGCTCTCCGACGTCTCCGAGCCGGGCCGCGGCAACTTCAAGGTGGTCCCGGGCAGTCACCTGACCAACCGGATCGACGGCCCGCCGCGCCGGGACGTGCGCTGGCCCGAGCCGCCCGGCGCCGTCGAGGTCACCGCCGCCCCGGGCGACGCGGTCTTCTTCGACCGGCGGCTCTGGCACACCAGGACCGACAACCACTCGGAGCTGACCCGCAAGGGCATGTTCTTCGCCTACTCGCACCGCTGGTCCTACGGCCGCGACGAGAACGACGCGCTCCTGGCGTCCCCGGTCGCCGCCGCCTTCACCCCGGTCCAGCGCCAGCTGCTCGGGGCCCCGCTGGCCGGCCCCGGCCAGCTCCCGGGCGACCACCAGTGGGGTCACCACCCCGACACCACCCCGCTCCACGGCCAGCTGGCCGCCCGCGGCCTGCTCGACGAGCAGTACCCGCCGCTGCGCCCCTGACCCGGGCGGCCACCGGCCGCCGGTGGGGCCGACGGATCACCCGCCGGCCCCACCGGCCCGCGCCGGCTGCTTCTGCTTGCGCGCCGGCTGCCCGTGCGGCCGCTGACCCTGCGGCCCCGGCGCCGGCTCCACCCGGGCCGGCGGCTTGGCGCTCGCCGTGAGGGGCGGCTTCCCGAGCGCCGCCGCCGGGGGCTCCGGGTACCCGGCGAGCGCCTCCCGGAGCGAGGCGGCCAGCGGCGCGGGGGCGATCCCGGGCAGCAGGTACCACCACATCCGGATCACCCGCTGCGGCAGGAAGGCGCGGTTGATGGCGGCGCAGGACATCACCTGCGCCCCCGTGTAGGCCGCCACCAGCAGCTCGGCGATCTCCTCCACGTCCAGCTCCGGCAACAGCTCGCCGGCCTGCCGGGCCGCTGCCAGCTCCCGGCGGAAGGTGTCGGCCCACATCTCGTACGGCGTGAACTCCCGCAGCCCGTGCGCCCCTTGCTCGAGCGCCAGGGTGGTCCCGGCGCGCAGCAACACGTTGCTCCGCAACTGGTGCGCCACGTACAGGGTCAGCTCGATCAACTGCCGCAGCCCCCGCGGCTCGCCCGGCAGCTCCAGGTCGGCCGCCTGCGCGCTGATCACCGCCCGGGCCAGCTCCTCCTTGGACCTGAAGTGGAAGTACATCGCCCCCTGGGTGATGCCCGCCTGCTTGATGATCTTGTTGATGCTCGATCCGTTGAACCCGTACTCGTCGAACACCTGCGCCGCCGCCCGCAGCAGCGTCCCGCGGGTGCGTACGGCTCGGTCTTGTTGGACGCGCGGCACGACGTGCTCCGGCTTCTGCTCGACGAAACGGGGCGAACGACCTTTACCTATCTGCCCGCACCCGCCGTCCGTACACCCCGTCACCCCACGCGCACCCCCGGCGCACGACCGCCCCTCCCGGAGCCCTCCTCACCGGTCCGTGAAAACCGGTCAGGGCGCCGCCGGCGAAGATCTCACGGCTCGTCGGGCACTCCGGCACCGCGACATCGTCGAGCGGTCACCTGAGCGGTAGTCACGCAGATCGCCGCGCACAACGAGGAAGGGCCCCACCGGATCTCTCCGGCAGGGCCCTTGCCTGCTACTACTGGGTCGGGGTGGCGGGATTTGAACCCACGGCCTCTTCGTCCCGAACGAAGCGCGCTACCAAGCTGCGCCACACCCCGGTCTTTCCTTTGTTGCTTCCGTCTCCGTCGCAACGAGTAGAACTCTATCCCATGCTGGTCGGGAGACGAAATCCGGTTTAGCTGGGGCGTGGGGTGAGGGTCATCAGGGTGGCCTCGGGCGGGCAGGCGAAGCGGACCGGGGTGTAGCGGTTGGTGCCGCAGCCGGCCGAGACGTGGAGGTAGGACTGCCGGCCCCCGGCGCGGTGGGTGGAGAGGCCCTTGACCCGCTTGGCGTCCAGGTCGCAGTTGGTGACCAGGGCGCCGTAGAAGGGGACGCAGAGCTGGCCGCCGTGGGTGTGGCCGGCCAGGATCAGCGGGTAGCCGTCGGCGGTGAAGGCGTCCAGGCTGCGCAGGTAGGGGGCGTGCACCACGCCGATCGACAGGTCGGCGTCGGCGGACGGGCCGCCGGCCACCGTGGCGTACCGGTCGCGGCGGATGTGCGGGTCGTCCAGGCCGGTGAACTCGATGTCGAGCCCGCCCAGGGTGAGCCGGCCGCGTGCGTTGGTCAGGTCCAGCCAGCCGGCCGCGTCGAAGCCGTCGCGCAGCTTCTCCCACGGGTTGTGGACCGCGCCGGAGATGCCGGCGCGGCCGCTGCCGTCGGCGTTGTTCAGGCCGTGGTTGCCGCTGGCCAGCGCCTTCAGGTAGCGGGTGGGGCTCTTGCGGGCCGGGCCGTAGTAGTCGTTCGACCCGAAGACGTAGGCGCCGGGGAACTCCATCAGCGGGCCGAGCGCGTCCAGCGTGGCGGGCACGCCGAGCGGGTCGGAGAGGTTGTCGCCGGTGTTCACCACCAGGTCGGGCCGCAGCCCGGCCAGACTCCGCAGCCACCGCTGCTTCTTCCCCTGTCCGGTGACCATGTGGATGTCGGACACCTGCAGCACGCGCAGCGGCTTGGCCCCTCGCGGCAGCACCGGGACGTCGACGCGGCGCAGCCGGAAGGCGCGGACCTCGTAGCCGGCGGAGTAGGCGAGCCCGGCGGCTCCGGTGGCGAGGACAGCGAGTGGGACGGAGTACAGCTTTCGCATCAGTCCATCGTCGCAGACCGGGCCCGCCCAGGAGAACCGGGCCCGGGCCTGCCTGACTTCCCGTCGGCTCGCCCTGCCGCCCACCCGGCTGCAGGCCTTCCGCTCGCCCGCTCGCCCGCTCGCCCGCTGGCCCGCTCGCCCGGGCCTCCCGGGCCGCCGGTCCGGCCCGCCGCCGTTAATCAGCGGCAGCGCGGCGCCGTAGATGTGAGGATTGCCCCATGACAACGCTCAAGGAGCGGCTGCGGGAGGACCTCACGGCCGCGATCAAGGCACGGGACGAGCTGCGCTCGTCCACCCTCCGGCTGACCCTCACCGCGCTGAACCGGGCCGAGGTGGCCGGTGACGAGAAGCGCGAGCTCAGCGACGCCGAGGTGGTCCAGGTGGTCCAGGGCGAGGCGAAGAAGCGCCGGGACGCCGCGACCGCCTTCAGCGACGCGGGGCGGACCGAGTCCGCCGAGCGCGAGCTCGCCGAGGGCGCGGTGCTGGCCGAGTACCTGCCCGCGCAGCTCAGCGACGAGCAGCTGGCCGCCGTGGTCGCCGAGGCGGTGGCGGAGGCCGGCGCCACCGGGCCGCAGGCGATGGGCGCCGTGATGAAGATCGTCCGCCCGAAGGTGGAGGGCCTGGCCGAGGGCGGCCGGGTGGCCGCCGCGGTCAAGGCGGCCCTGACCGGCCGCTGACCGGCCGCTGACCGCTCGCCGACCAGCGGCTGAGCAGTCGCCGACCGGCCGCCGCACGACCGGCCGCCGCCGAGCACCGTCGCCCGGCCGTCGAGCAGGTGCCCGAAAGGCCCGGGGCCGCCGGATCCAGTGGAGGATCCAGCGGCCCCGGGCCTTTTCGTTCTCGTTCGCGTCCGGTGCCCGAGCGGCGGGCCA
Organism: Kitasatospora sp. LaBMicrA B282; assembly: GCF_050325825.1. Classification (NCBI taxonomy): domain Bacteria; kingdom Bacillati; phylum Actinomycetota; class Actinomycetes; order Kitasatosporales; family Streptomycetaceae; genus Kitasatospora; species Kitasatospora sp. LaBMicrA B282. The sequence continues at coordinate 39,235 of NZ_JBNQTI010000045.1, read as the reverse complement.
GGCCACCCCGCTCAGTGGTGGCCCGGCCGCCCCGGCTTGCCGGGGCCGCCCGTGCCGCCGCCGATCATCCCCGGCGGCAGGGTGAACCCGCCGCCGATCAGACCGCCGCCCGGCAGGCCCGGGCCGCCCGGCGGCGGGGCCGGGTCGCCGGTGACCAGGCCGGCGTTGGTGGCCGGGTTGTTCGGGTCGCCCGGGTTGGGGCTGTTCGGGTCACCCGGGTTCGGGCTGGGGCTCGGCTGCTGCGGCTGCGGGTTGTCGGTGGACGCGGTGGCCGACGGTGCGCCCGGGACCAGCGGGAGCTGGGTCTGCGGGGTGCCCGCGACCGCCTGGTTCATCGCCTGCTGCCAGATCGGGCCGGGGCCGCTGGCGCCGTAGACGCCCTGCGGGAAGTCGGTGCCGCCGATCGTGATGTCGCCGTTCATCGGGACGCTGCTCTCCGGGCCGCCGAGCCAGACCACGCCGGCCAGGTCGGGGGTGTAGCCGTCGAACCAGGCGGCCTTCCGCTTGTCGGTGGTGCCGGTCTTGCCGTAGATCTGGCGGCCGTCGCTCAGGCCCAGCTGGCTGCCGGTGCCGGACTTCTCGGTCACGCCCTTGAGCAGCGTGTTGACGCCGTCGGCGGTGCTCTGCTGCATCACCTGCTGGCAGTTGGCCTGCGGCACGTTGATCGGCTTGCCGTCGATGCCGGTGACCGACTTGATCGCGACCGGGTCGCAGTGCAGGCCGCGGGCGGCGAAGGTGGCGTAGACGCCGGCCATCTGCAGCGGGCTGACCAGCTGGGTGCCCAGGGTCATCGAGCCGACCTGCTGCAGCGGGTGGCCGTCGGCCTGGTTCTTGATCCCCAGCTTGTTGGCCATCTGGGTGACGGCGCAGAGGCCGACGCTCTGCTCCAGCGAGACGAAGTAGGTGTTGATCGAGCGGGCCATCGCCTCCGGCATCATGAACGGGCCGACCTCGTGGACCGGGTCGTCGTTGCTCACGTTGTCGTGGGCGATGTTCTTCCAGGTCCCGGTGCAGGTGGACATGTCCGGGTAGGGCATCGAGCCGGGCGACGGGAACGGGGTGTTCAGCTGGGCGGTCCCGCCGTCCAGCGCCGCCGCGGCCACGATCGCCTTGAAGGTCGAGCCGGGCTGGAAGCCGCTGCCGCCGTCCATCGAGGAGTCGACGTTGAGGTTGACCACGGTCTGGTGCTGGGCGGCGTCCAGGCCGTAGGGCCGGGTCTGGGCCATCGCGAGGATCTCGCCGGTGCCCGGCTTGACCATGGTCATCGCCGCCGAGACCGGGTCGCTGACGTACACCTTCTTGGTGACCGCGGTGTAGGCCGCCGCCTGCATGGCCGGGTCGATGGTGGTGGTGATCCGCAGGCCGCCCTGGGACCAGAGCTTGTTGCGGGCCGCGGCGGAGGCGCCGAAGGCCGGGTCGTTCTCGACCACCTTCTGCACGTAGTCGCAGAAGAAGGCCATGCCGTTGCCGGCCGTGATGCAGCCGTTCTGCGGGGGCTGGTAGTTCAGCTCCAGCCCGCTGGCCAGCGCCGCCTTGGCCTGGTCCGGGGTGATGTGCTTGTACTGCAGCATCTTGTTGATCACGGTGTCGCGCCGGTTCTGCGCGGCCTTCGGGTGCGCCAGCGGGTCGTACGCCGAGGGGTTCTGCACCATGCCGGCCAGCAGCGCCGCCTGGGCGACGTCGAGGTCCTTGTCGGCCTTGCCGAAGTAGCGCTCGGCGGCCGCCTCGATGCCGTACGCCTGGTGGTTGAAGAAGGTGATGTTGAGGTAGTTGGTCAGGATCTGGTCCTTGGTCAGGTCCTTCTCCAACTGGATGGCGTACTTCAGCTCCTTGATCTTGCGACCCAGGCTCTTCTGGGTGGCCGCGGCGACGGCCGTCTTGTCGTCACCGGCCTCCTCGACGAAGACGTTCTTCACGTACTGCTGGGTCAGCGTCGAGGCGCCCTCGGCGTCGCCGCCGGAGGAGGCGTTCTTCCCGATCGCGCGCAGCACGCCCTTGGGGTCGATGGCACCGTGCTGGAAGAAGCGTGCGTCCTCGATGTCCACCTGCGCCTCGCGGGACAGCGGGGACATCTGGTCCTGGGTCAGTATCGTGCGGTCCCGGTCGCCGGCGTAGACCTTGGCGATCTGGTTGCCCTTGGAGTCCAGGATGTACGAGGCCTGGGAGAGCGTCGGGGTCTTGAAGTCGTCCGGGATGTTGTCGAAGCCCTGGACGCTGTCCTTGGCGCCGAGGCCGATGGCTCCGACGGCGGGCAGCGCGATGCCCGCCACCAGCACGCCGGACAGGATGCTGACGCCCAGGAACTTGATCCCGTGCCCGACCAGTTCCAAGGGGGAGGCGCGCCGTCGGCGGGGGCGCGGGGCTGCTGAGGAGCGCTTCGGTGCCATGGAGAGGACTCTACGTTGCCAAAATAAGCGCATGGGGGCAGGTGTTCGCCTACGCTTGTCACAAGCTTGCGACAGCTTCGCATTGCGGTGCCCTTGCGTGGTCCTGACGGTCCGTCGCGGCGTGTCGCGAGGCGTGCGCGACCGGCGCTGCGGGGGATCAGGTGGCGCCAACTGGTGCCAAGTGGGGCCGGATGGTGCGAATCGACCCCAAGTGCTCCCAACGGGCACCAAGCGGTGCGAACCGTCGCGGAGCTTCGCCGAACGGTCGCAGGACCCCTGCGGAAGCCACACCGAAGATCCGCCGGAAACACACAGTAGGCGTAGCCCAGCCGGTTAACCCTCCTGTGGGTGTCGAGAGTTGTCCGGTATGGCGGGTTATGCGGTAGCTGGCCCCGTCTGTCGACGCCTCCTCGCGTGAGACTCGAGGGGGCTGTGATGGCTCTGCGTTACCAAAGCCGCGTCAAAGCGGACGATCGGGACGGGCGCAAGCCCCGCGACCTGCGATCACTCCAACGAGTGATGTGACCGGCACCCATAGTCCGATCGGGTCATTCGAGATTGGACCCCAAGGGGCTGTTGCGCTCCGCCAATCTTCCGTAACGTCCTCAACTGGCAGCGGTGAATATGCCGTTACCGCCGTGGGGGGAGCCTCGATGTCGGGAGAGGACGGCGCCGGGATGGGCTGGGTAGATGACTGGAGTGCGCAGGCTGCCTGTCGCACGAGCGATCCGGACGAGCTGTTCGTCCAGGGGGCGGCGCAGAACCGGGCCAAGGCCGTGTGCAGCGGGTGTCCGGTGCGCACCGAGTGCCTGGCGGATGCGCTGGACAACCGGGTGGAGTTCGGTGTCTGGGGAGGGATGACCGAGCGGGAGCGCAGGGCACTGCTGCGCCGCCGTCCGACGGTGATCTCCTGGCGCCGGCTGCTGGAGACAGCGCGGATGGAGTACGAGGAGTCGCTGGCCACCGGCGTCATCCTCTCGGACTACGCGCAGGCCGGCTGACCAGGAGGCATCGCGCCGCGGGCCTGCCCGGCGCGATGCCTCGCGGGTCGGTCAGGCCTGCTCGACCCGCGAGGGTCGGTCGGAGCCGTCGGACGGCTCGCCCGCGAGCTGTCGCCCGATCAGGCGCAGCCCGTCCAGGTCGTGGACGTCACCCGCCAGCGCGGGCACCTCCACCAGGGGCACATCGGGGTAGACCGAGACGAACCGGTCCCTGGTCCGCTGCTCCCGCCCCATCACCGCCACCCGTTCGGCGTGCAGCCGCAGCAGTCCGGCCGCCAGCCGTTCCGCCTCCGCCTGCCCGGCCGCGTGGTCCGTGCCGTTCTCCTCCAGGGCCTGGGCCGCGGCCTGCGCCCGCTCCGCGGTGAGCTGCGGTGCCCCGGTGGTGTGCACCCGGTTGAGCACCAGCCCGGCCAGCGGCATCTGGTCGGCGGCCAGCCGGTCGACGAAGTACGCCGCCTCGCGCAGCGCGTCCCGCTCCGGCGCGGCGACCACCAGGAAGGCCGTGCCGCGCGCCTTGAGCAGCTGGTAGGTCCCCTCGGCCCGCTCCCGGAAGCCGCCGAACATCGAGTCCATCGCAGCCACGAAGGTCTGCAGGTCGGTCAGCAGCTGGGCGCCGAAGATCTTGCCCAGGGTGCCGGTGAGCAGGCCCATCCCGACGTTGAGGAACTTCATGGCGCTGCGCCCGCCGACCTTGGCCGGGGTCATCAGGATCCGGATGATCTTCCCGTCCAGGAACGAGCCGAGCCGGCCCGGTGCGTCCAGGAAGTCCAGCGCGGAGCGCGAGGGCGGGGTGTCGACCACGATCAGGTCCCACTCCCCGGTGGCCTGGAGCTGCCCGAGCTTCTCCATCGCCATGTACTCCTGGGTGCCGGCGAAGCCGGCCGAGAGCGACTGGTAGAAGGGGTTCTCCAGGATCGCCCGGGCCCGCTCGGGGTCGGCGTGGGCCAGCACGACCTCGTCGAAGGTCCGCTTCATGTCGAGCATCATGGCGTGCAGCTCGCCGGGGCCGTCCGGCCCGGCCGCGCCCTTGACCGGGCGCGGCGTGTTGTCCAGCTCGGTCAGGCCCATCGACTGGGCCAGCCGCCGGGCCGGGTCGATGGTCAGCACCACGGTGCGCCGGCCGCGCTCGGCGGCCCGCAGGCCGATCGCCGCGGCGGTGGTGGTCTTGCCGACCCCGCCGGAGCCGCAGCAGACCACGATCCGGGTCTCCGGGTCGTCGATCAGCCGGTCGACGTCCAGCACTCCGGCGACCGGGGCGCCCGCACCGCCGCCGGCCGGGCCGCCGTTGCTGCCGCCGCCATGACCGCCGCTGCCGCCGCCGTTGCCGTTGGTGTTCCGGCCGCTCATGCCGCCCCCTGCCGCTTCAGCTCGCCGGCCAGCCGGTACAGCCCGCCGAGGTCCACGCCCCCGCCCAGCAGCGGCAGCTCGTAGGTCGGCAGCCCCAGCGTGCCCAGGTCCTCCCGCTGCCCGTGCTCCAGCGAGACCCGCTCGGCGTGCTCCCGCGCCTGGGCCAGCAGCGGGTCGAGCAGCGGCTCCACCGCCGCCCGCCGGGTGGCCGCGGTGCGCGAGCGCCCGCCGAGCCCGGCCTCCACCAGGGCCCGCGCCACCTCCTCGCGGTGGTCGCCGTGCGCCGCCTCGACCGCCGCGGCGTCCAGCACCGGCGGGCGCACCATGTTGACCAGCACCCCGCCCGCCGGCAGCCCCGCCTCGCGCAGCTCGGCGAAGCCGTCCACGGTCTCCTGCACCGGCATCTCCTCCAGCAGGGTGACCAGGTGCACCGCGGTCTGCGGCGACTTCAGCACCCCCATCACGGCCTGGGCCTGAGTGTGTATCGGGCCGAACCTGGCCAGCCCGGCCACCTCGGAGTTGACGTTCAGGAACCGGGTGAGCCGCCCGGTGGGCGGCGCGTCCATCACCACCGCGTCGTAGACCAGCCGGCCGTCCGGGCCCTTGCGCCGGGTCGCCTCGCAGGCCTTGCCGGTCAGCAGCACGTCCCGCACGCCCGGGGCGATGGTGGTGGCGAAGTCGACGAAGCCGACCTTCTGCAGCGCCTTCCCGGCTCGACCGAGCTTGTAGAACATCTCGAGGTACTCGAGCAGCGCCTGCTCGGTGTCGATCGCCAGGGCGAACACCTCACCGGTGCCCCGCCCGGGCCGCCCGAGCCGGGCGGGGGAGACGGTGGCGATCTTCCGCTCCTCGTAGGGCAGCGCGGCGAGCCCGAAGAGCTCGGCGATCCCCTGCCGGCCCTCCACCTCGATCAGCAGCGTGCGCCGGCCCTCGGCGGCCAGCGCCAACGCGAGCGCCGCGGCCAGCGTGGTCTTCCCGGTGCCGCCCTTGCCGCTCACCACGTGCAGGCGCACGCCCTCCCAGTCCGGTCCGGCGGGCTCCACGGCGTCCGCCGGTGCCGCGGCCGCGGGGGGCTGCTGGGTCCTTGGCACGCTCCGTCTCCCTCCATGTCCCCCTCCGATGGGCCCTCCCCGCGAGGGTAACCAGGCTCCGTCCCCGATGCCGGGAGCATTCGGCTGCCGGGCGGTCCAGCGGCCCGCTTTGTGCCCCACTTCACATCGCCGGCACCCCGCGGCCGGCCCGCCGCCCGGCGGCGCCGGCCGCCGTCGTCCAGCCTCGGACGGGGGCGGGCGCGGACGGTCTAGAGTCAGCCCCATGACCAAGTGGGAATACGTAACCGTGCCGCTTCTCGTGCACGCCACCAAGCAGATCCTGGACACCTGGGGCGAGGACGGCTGGGAGCTGGTCCAGGTCGTGCCCGGGCCGAACAACCCCGAGCAGCTGGTGGCCTACCTCAAGCGGGAGAAGAACTGATGGGGCAGGTCGAGAGCCGGCTGGCCGAGCTGGGGCTGACCCTGCCGGCAGTCGCCGCGCCGGTCGCCGCCTACGTGCCGGCGCTGCGCACCGGTGAGTTCGTCTTCACCTCCGGCCAGCTGCCGATGGTGCAGGGCAAGCTGGAGCACACCGGCAAGGTGGGCGCCGAGGTCACCGCCGAGCAGGCCAAGGAGCTGGCGCAGATCTGCGCGCTCAACGCGCTGGCCGCGGTGAAGTCCGTGATCGGTGACCTGGACCAGGTCGAGCAGGTGGTCAAGGTGGTCGGCTTCGTCGCCTCCGCCGCCGACTTCACCGGCCAGCCCGGGGTCATCAACGGCGCCAGCGAGCTGCTCGGCAAGGTCTTCGGCGACGCGGGCGTGCACGCCCGCAGCGCGGTCGGCGTGGCGGTGCTGCCGCTGGACGCGCCGGTCGAGGTCGAGGTGCAGGTCAGGGTCCGCGGCTGAGCCGCACCCCGCAGGGCCCCGTCGATCGCCGGCCGGTGATCGCGGGGCCTTCTCAGCGCCGGGCCCGGGTGCATAGCATCCGGGCATGGCAGCGAACCTCCCCACTCCGCCCGCCACCGCGAACCCGATGCCGCCCGGCTGGCCCGCCCGGATCCGGGCGCTGGCGGCCGGCCGGCTGACCCCGGTCACCCCCAGGCAGGCCGCCACCGTGGTGCTGCTGCGCGATCCCGTGCTGCGCGGTCCCCTGCCGGGCGGTCCCGCGCCCGCCGCGGGCCCGGTCACCGGCCCGGACGCCGCGGCGGTCGAGCCGTCGGGCCCGCAGGCCTACCTGCTGCGCCGGAAGAGCTCGATGGCCTTCGCCGGCGGCATGTACGCCTACCCGGGCGGCGGCGTCGACCCGCGCGACGCCGAGCAGCCGCCCGCCTGGGCCGGCCCGGGGCCGGACGCGTGGGCGGCGCGGCTCGGCACCGACCGGGCCACTGCCCAGGCGGTGGTCTGCGCGGCGCTCCGCGAGACCTTCGAGGAGGCCGGCGTGCTGCTGGCCGGCCCCGACGAGCGGACCATCGCCCCCGAGCGCGACTGGAGCGCCGAGCGGGCCGCGCTGGAGGCGCACCAACTCTCCTTCGCCGACTTCTGCCGCGAGCACGGGCTGGTGCTCCGCACCGACCTGCTGGCCGGCTGGGCCCGCTGGATCACCCCGGCCTTCGAGGAGCGGCGCTACGACACCTGGTTCTTCGTCGCCGCGCTGCCGCCCGGGCAGCGGGCCGCGCGCGAGGTGGGCGAGGCGGACCGGGTGGCCTGGCTGACCCCGGCCGAGGCGGTCCGCGGCCACGCCGAGGGCCGCTACGGGATGCTGCCGCCCACCGTCTCGGTGCTCCGCGAGCTGCTGCCGGCCCGCTCCGCCCGGCAGGCACTGGAGCTGGCCGAGCGGCGCACCCTGACCCCGGTGCTTGGCCAGGCCGAGGTGATGGGTGATCGTATGACTATTCGCTGGTCAGGGTATGAGGAGCTGACCATCGACGGTGACTATCCCGAGGAAGGACTCCCAGCCGATGACCCACAATGACGTGGCTCGTGTGCTCGTCCCCCGCGCCCTGGCGGCCAGGCCGCTGACCCGCTCGCTGACCCTCGACGACGCCGCGCCGCCCGTCGCCGGCCGCCGTGCCCTGACCCGCGAGCTGCCGCTGCGCGCGTTCCCCCGGGTGCTGCGGGGCTGACCCACCCGATCCCCGTGCCGGCCGCCCCGCGGCCGGCACCCGTCCAGGCCGCCCCCGGCCCCGAGGCCCGAGGACTTCCCCGTGACCGGTCCGCTCCCCGGTGACCCCGCCGCTACCGTCGGCGGCGCCGCGAGCGAGCGTGCGTTCTGCGTGCTCGCCCCCAACCCGTCCCCGATGACCCTGGACGGCACCAACACCTGGCTGCTCGCCGAGCCCGGCTCCGAGCTGGCCGTGGTGGTCGACCCAGGGCCGCTGGACGAGGGCCACCTGCGCGCGGTGATCGCCGCCGCCGAGGCGCGCGGTCAGCGGATCGGGCTCACCCTGCTCACCCACGGTCACCACGACCACGCGGAGGGCGCCGCCCGGTTCGCCGAGCTGACCGGCACCTCGGTGCGGGCGCTGGACCCGGCGCTGCGGCTGGGCGAGGAGGGGCTGCACGGCGGCCAGGTGGTCGAGGTCGGCGGCCTGGAGCTGCGGGTGGTGGCCACCCCGGGGCACACCTCGGACTCGCTCAGCTTCCACCTGCCGGCGGACGGCGCGATCCTCACCGGCGACACCGTGCTCGGCCGTGGCACCACCATGGTGGCGCACCCGGACGGGGTGCTCGGCGACTACCTGGACTCGCTGCGCCGGCTGCGCGCGCTGGCCGCTGAGCACGGGGTGCGCACCGTGCTGCCCGGCCACGGCCCGGTGCTGGCCGACGCGCTCGGCACGGTGGAGTACTACCTGGCCCACCGGGCGGCCCGGCTGGCCCAGGTGGAGACGGCGGTGGAGGCCGGCTGCCGGAGCGCGGAGCAGGTGGTGGCCCGGGTCTACGCCGACGTGGACCGGGCGCTCTGGCCGGCCGCCGAGCTCTCGGTCCGGGCCCAGCTGCAGTACCTCGAGGACCACGGGCTCATCTGAGCCCGTGGTCCTCGGGAAGGGTCCGGTGGCAGCCGCTGCTGCCCGGTGTCGGTCGGCCGTCCGGGTCAGCGGGACCGGCGGGAGAGCCGCTCGACGTCCAGCAGCACCACCGCGCGGGCCTCCAGCTTCAGCCAGCCGCGGCCGGCGAAGTCGGCCAGCGCCTTGTTGACGGTCTCGCGCGAGGCGCCGACCAGCTGGGCCAGCTCCTCCTGGGTCAGGTCGTGGGCGACGTGGATGCCCTCCTCCGACTGCACGCCGAAGCGGCGGGAGAGGTCCAGCAGCGCCTTGGCCACCCGGCCCGGCACGTCCGAGAAGACCAGGTCGCTCATCACGTCGTTGGTCCGACGCAGCCGGCGGGCGATGGCGCGCAGCAGCGCGATCGACACCTCGGGGCGGGCGTGCAGCCAGGGCTGCAGGTCGCCGTGGCCGAGGCCGAGCAGCTTGACCTCGGTCAGCGCGCTGGCGGTGGCGGTGCGCGGGCCCGGGTCGAAGAGCGAGAGCTCGCCGATCATCTCGCTGGGGCCGAGCACCGCAAGCATGTTCTCGCGGCCGTCCGGCGAGGCCCGGTGCAGCTTCACCTTGCCCTCGGCGACCACGTAGAGCCGGTCGCCCGGGTCGCCCTCGTGGAACAGCGACTCGCCGCGGGCGAGGGTCACCTCGGTCATGGAAGCGCGCAGCTCGCCGGCCTGTTCGTCGTCCAGCGCCGCGAAGAGCGCGGCGCGCCGCAGAACGTCGTCCACGTGCTTCCTCCTTCTCGGCCGCCCGCCGTGGGGCCTTCGGGCGGCTCGCGTGTGGTGCTCCGCCACGCTCCGACGATGTCGAGGTCTTCGGCCCCGTCGAGGGCGGCGAAACAGTGCTCTTCATCACCAAGCATGGCGCATGTCGCTCCGATCATATGAGGAGGGGGTGCGCTGTGGAGGTCGGTACAGGGCCATCCGTACGCATTGGTTACTGATCGGTCATCCGCCGGTCACGGCCTCGGGCGCCGCGGACCGGCCGTCCGCCGGCCGCTGTCGGGCCGGTGGCAGCCCGCGCTGCGCCTCGCCCGAGGCCGGCCGGACCCCCGGGGCATACGGCGGTGCCGGGCGGCAGGGGCCGGCATGACAGCTGTCACGTCGACCCCGTGCCCGGCGACACTGACGCCCCCTCAGGGCGGTTCCGTACTGTCGTCGGCATGGAGATCACGAAGAACACCGCGTCCCGGGCCCGCCGCACCGAGTGGAGCGTCGGCCTGCTGGGCGGCCTCAAGCACCAGGGGGCCTTCGCGGCCCGGGAGCGCACGGTGCACGTCGCCGCGGTCGGCGGCGCCAAGCTCGACCACACCGAGGCGAGCCTGCCGGCCGGCCCGACCCACCTGGTGAAGGCGGCGCTGGTCGGCGGTGCCGAACTGGTCTACCCCGAGGGCGCCTCGGCCGAGGTGGACGCCTTCTCGGTGCTCGGCGGGGTCGACCTGACCGTCCCGGCCGGGACCACGGTCGAGGTCAGCGGCTTCTCGCTGCTCGGCGGCCGCAGCGCCGGGGTGGCCGGTGAGCCCGGCGGCCCGGTGGTCAGGGTCCGCTCCTACTCGGTGCTCGGCCGGGTCAAGGTCACCCAGGAAGCATGAGAGCGGCCCGGTGACAGTCGCCTGTCGCCGGGCCGCTCCGAGGTGGCCGCCCCGTGCCCGCCCTCGTCGCCGCGGATCTGCACGTGGTGATGAGCTGTGTGCTGTGCACCGTCACTTGTACGCGGTGCGGGGCTCTTCGGTGAAGAGGGGAGTCGAACCCCCGCGCTGCCCGCCGCGCGCCAAGAAGGAGTCGGATATACCGCCGACCCACGGTTGTGCACGCCTCCGTGACGACTACCTGCGCCACCTCCGTCCTGCCGGTCAGTCCAGCAGGTCGACCTCCCAGTTGGTGCGCTGGATCGCCACGTCGATCTCGCGGATCTCGCGGGCCAGCTCGTCCGCCCGGGTCCGCAGCGCCGCCACCGGCAGCGCCGCGAACATCTTCAGCTCCGAGCGCAGCTGCCGGACCGCGCCGCGCTGGTCGCGCCCCGCGGCCGCGTCGGCCGCCGTGCTGACCACCGAGTGCTGCAGCCGCAGCGCGTCCCGGCGGGCCAGCGCGTCGGTCAGCGTCCGTGCGCCGCCCACCGTGGCGCTCGCGTTGGTGCGGTTGATCCGACGGACCAGCGACTCCAGCCCGGCGATCACCGCATCGGTCTCGGCCAGCAGCTCGACGGCGTTCTCGGCCGGCTCCTCGCCCTCCTGGTACCGGGCGCTGCCCACGATCCGCGACCGCAGCTGCTCCACCCGGCGCGTCGCGTCCGCGCGCTGCGCCAGTGCCTCGGCCAACTTCATCGCGCCACCCCCGTTCCCTTCCATCCCGACTGACCTGCGCAAGTATGCCGAGCCGGGCGTCGGCGCGGCACCGGTTTTCCGGCCCGCCGGACGCGGTGCTCAGCGGTGGCGGAGCTCCGGCGTGCAGGTGGCGGCTCGACCGGCGCCGTCCCGCGCGGGAGGCAGCACGGTCCGAGCCGAACCGGCCTCGGGCCCCGAGGGTTCGGCGTAGCCTTCCTGCATGGCAGAGAGCAAGGTCGGAAAGGCGGCGGCGCCCCAGGCGAAGCCACGCAAGCCGGAGTCGCAGCTGGCGATGGTGCGCCGGGCACGGAAGATCAACCGCGTCCTGGCGGAGACGTATCCGTACGCGCACCCCGAGCTGGACTTCGAGACGCCGTTCCAGCTGCTGGTGGCCACCGTGCTGTCGGCCCAGACCACCGACCTGCGGGTGAACCAGACCACTCCGGTGCTCTTCGCGAAGTACCCGACCCCCGCCGACCTGGCGGCGGCGGTGCCGGACGAGCTGGAGGAGGTCATCCGGCCGACCGGCTTCTTCCGGAACAAGGCCAAGGCGCTGATCGGGCTCTCGATCGCGCTGCGCGACCGGTTCGACGGCGCGGTGCCGCGCACCCTGGAGGAGATGGTCACGCTGCCCGGCGTCGGCCGGAAGACCGCCAACGTGGTGCTCGGCAACGCCTACGGGGTGCCGGGGATCACCGTGGACACCCACTTCGGGCGGCTGGCCAGGCGGTTCGGCTGGACCACGGAGGAGGACCCGGTGGCGGTGGAGGCCGCGGTCGCCGAGATCTTCCCGAAGTCGGAGTGGACGATGCTCTCGCACCGGGTGGTCTTCCACGGCCGGCGGATCTGCCACGCCCGCAAGCCGGCCTGCGGGGCCTGCCCGGTGGCCTCGCTCTGCCCTTCCTACGGCGCCGGGGAGACCGACCCGGAGGCGGCGGCCAAGCTGCTCAAGTACGAGATGGGCGGGCAGCCGGGCCAGCGCCTGCGTCCGCCGGGCGACTACCCGGGCCGGGCCGCGCAGCCCGCCGCCGGGAGCCCGGCCGCCGGCGGCGCCGAAGGCGAGGTGGCCGAGTGACCAGCAGCGCGCCGACCACGATCGTCCGCGACGGCCTGCCCGAGTGGCTGCTGCCGGTGCGCCGGGCGGCCGAGACGGTCCGCCCGGAGCAACTGAGCCGCTTCCTGCCGCCGGCCGAGGGCGGCCGGCACTCCGCCGTGCTGCTGCTCTTCGGCGACGGCCCGGGCGGCCCCGACCTGCTGCTCACCCGGCGCTCCGCGGAACTGCGCTCGCACCCGGGCCAGGTCTCCTTCCCCGGCGGCTCGCTGGACGCGGTGGACGGCGACCCGCTCGGCGACGGCCCGGTGGCGGCCGCGCTGCGCGAGGCGGCCGAGGAGACCGGGCTGGACCCGCACGGCGTGCAGGTCTTCGCGACGCTGCCCGCGCTCTACATCCCGGTCAGCGACTTCGTGGTGACCCCGGTGCTGGGCTGGTGGCGCGAGGAGAGCCCGGTGGCGCCGGTGGATCCGGGAGAGACCGGCGACGTCTTCCGGGTGCCGCTGACCGAGCTCGCCGACCCGGGCAACCGCGGCCGCTACCGGCATCCGTCCGGGTTCACCGGCCCGGCCTTCGCGGTCGGCGGGTACGTGGTGTGGGGTTTCACGGCCGGGGTGATCGACCGGTTGCTGCACCACAGCGGGCTGGAGCTCCCCTGGGACGGCTCGCGCCTGCTCGACCTGGTGTGAGGCCCCCGGCCGGGTCCGCTGCCGCGCGCTAATAATTCCATGGGAGGGTGGCCGGGTGAACGTGCTCGATCTGCTGCTGCTAGCCGCCGCGCTCGGGTTCGCCGTGTCCGGGTACCGGCAGGGCTTCGTGGTGGGCATCCTCTCCGTGCTGGGCTTCCTCGGCGGCGGGCTGGTCGCGGTGCAGCTGCTGCCGTTGCTGCTCAGCCACCTCAGCCCGGGCACCACGGCCTCGGTGGTCGCCGTGGTGGTGGTGATCGTCTTCGCCGCGGTCGGCCAGGCCGCCACCACCCAGCTCGGCTGGAAGCTGCGCGGCCGGATCGGCGAGCGCGGTCCGGCCAAGGTGATCGACGCGCTCGGCGGCTCGGTGGTGAACGTGCTGTCGATGCTGCTGGTCGCCTGGCTGATCGGCTCGGCGCTGGCCGGCACCTCGATGCCCACGGTCTCCAAGCAGGTGCGCACCTCCAAGGTGCTCGGCGGGGTCCAGGAGGCGCTGCCGGCGGACGCGCCCAACTGGTTCTCCGACTTCAGCAAGGTGCTCTCGCAGAACGGGTTCCCGCAGGTCTTCAACCCCTTCGAGCACGAACCCATTACCGACGTCCAGGCACCCGACCCGGCGCTGGCGGGCAACCCCGCGCTGGCCCGGGCCCGGCAGAGCCTGGTCAAGGTGGTCGGCACCGCCCCCTCCTGCGGCAAGACCCTGGAGGGCAGCGGGTTCGTCTTCGCCCCGCACCGGGTGATGACCAACGCGCACGTGGTGGGCGGGGTGGACGAGCCGACCGTGCAGATCGGCGGCACCGGCCCGCTCTACGACGCCACCGTGGTCCGCTACGACTGGCAGCGCGACATCGCGATCCTCGAGGTGCCCAAGCTCGACGCCCCGCCGCTGAGCTTCGCGGGCGAGGCCAAGACCAACGACGACGCGATCGTGGCCGGCTTCCCGGAGAACGGCCCGTTCGACGTGCAGCCGGCCCGCATCCGCGGCGAGATCCAGGCCAACGGTCCGGACATCTACCACCGCGGCCAGGTGGTCCGGGACGTCTACTCGATCCGGGCGCTGGTCCGCCAGGGCAACAGCGGCGGCCCGCTGCTCACCACCGACGGGCAGGTGTACGGCGTGGTCTTCGCCAAGTCGCTGGACAGCGCCGACACCGGCTACGTGCTGACCGCCGCCGAGGTGAAGGCGGACGCGCTGGCCGGCGCCACCGACAGCACCCAGGCCGACACCCAGGGCTGCGCCCTCTGACCTGGCCCTCCCCTCCTTCGAGGCGGCGTCGGCTCCGGCTGACGCCGCCTCAGTGTGTCCGCCCGCAGATCCGTCGGACCGTCAGCTCCTCCTGGTAGCGTCGGCGGCGCTCACCCGTTCGGCCCAGTCCGGGCCGTGCCGCGAGCCCGGCCGGCCGGACAGCCGACACCACGTCAGTCAGAAGGAGTTCTCGGCCATGATGGGTCACTCGCACGCGGTCAGCGGCGCGATGCTGTACGCGGGCACCGCGTCGTTCCTGCCGCAGCTGGTGCTGCACACCCAACTCAAGCCGGCCGACATACTGCTCGGTACCGCGCTCTGCGCCGGTGCCGCGCTGCTGCCCGACCTGGACCACCACGACGGGACCATCGCCAACTTCCTCGGCCCGGTCTCCAAGATGCTCTGCCGCTTCGTGGCCTGGATCTCCGGCGGCCACCGGCACGCCACCCACTCGCTGCTCTTCGTCGCCCTGATGGGCGGCGGCACCTGGGCCGGCGTCACCTACCTGGGCCGGCCGTTCACCCTGGGGATGACGTTCTTCCTGCTCGCGCTGGCGGTCAAGGCGCTGCGGATACACGTGCCGGGCGAGGGTCACACCACCTGGCTGAGCGTCCTCGGCCTGTCGGTGCTGGGCACCTTCGTGCTGGACCGGTGGATGCCCAACGCGCCGGGCTGGCTGCCGTACGCGGTGGCCCTGGGCACGCTGGCGCACCTGCTCGGCGACAGCCTGACCAAGATGGGTGCGCCCTGGCTGTGGCCGCACAAGCAGCGCTACGAGATCGTGCTGATCAAGCGCAGCGGCAACGACATGGAGACCAAGGTGCTGGTCCCGCTGATGACGGTGGCGACCGTGGCGTTCCTCGCCTTCAGCACGGTCGGCACGGCGTTCGTCAGCTGACCCGGCGTCGGGTCGGACGATCGGGAGCGAGGCCTGAGCCCCGCGCTGCGGCGCGGAGCTCAGGCCTCGCGGCGCAACCGGGCGCCGAACCAGCGGGCGCGTCGGCCGAGGATGCGGGGGATGCCCAGCGGATGCGGCTCGACGGCCGGGTGGTCGGCCTCGTGCGGCCAGGCGGGCAGGGCGGCCGAGGTCGGGTAGGCGGCGTTCTGCGGGCTGCGGCTGACACGTCGCCCGCGAGGTGCGGCGGTTCGATCGGGCATCCAGGTCATAAGGAATGGATGCCCGTAGGCCGGTGGGGGTAACCCCGTTCGTTCGGGCGAATCGGCCTATGCCCCCGGCATGCGAACATCTCGTCATATCGCCCGAGTGGGGCCGATATGCGTCCGGCCCGGGGACGCGCCCAATCGGCCCTACCGCTTGTGCTCGCGGACCCAGGAGACCAGCTCGGCACTGAACTCCTCCGGCACCTCCTCGTGCGGGAAGTGGCCCACCCCGGGCAGCAGCCGCCACCGGTACGGGGCGGAGACGTACTCGCCCGCGCCGAGCGCCGTCTGCGCGAGCAGCACCGGGTCGGCCGCGCCCTGGACGTGCAGGGTGGGCGCGGTGACCGGCTTCTTCATCCGGCGGGCGAACTGCAGGCCGTCCGGGCGGGCCATCGACCGGACCAGCCAGCGGTACGGCTCGATCGAGCAGTGCGCGGTGCTCGGGATCTGGATCGCCTTGCGGTAGTTCTCGACCGCCTCCGCGGAGAGCGTGTTCGGGCCGGTCCAGGCCGCGAGGAAGTCCCCGACCTGCGCGGCGTCGTCCGCGACCAGCCGGCGCTCCGGTATCCAGGGACGCTGGAAGGCCAGCACGTGGTCGAAGGCGGCCATCTGCCGGCGGTCGCGCAGCAGGGCCCGGCGCAGGTGCCGCGGGTGCGCGGCCGAGACCACGGTCAGGCTCTGGATCACCGAGGGCCGCATCACCGCGGCGACCCAGGAGAGCGCTCCGCCGGTGTCGTGGCCGACCAGGTGGGCGCTGTGCTCGCCGAGCGAGCGGATCACACCGGTGATGTCGAGCGCCAGGTTGGTCGGGTCGTAGCCGCGCGGGGTGCGGTCGCTGCCGCCCATGCCGCGCAGGTCCAGCGCCACCGCGCGGAACCCGGCCTCGGCCAGGGCCGCCATCTGGTGCCGCCAGGTCCACCAGTACTGCGGCCAGCCGTGCACCAGCAGCACCAACGGGCCGTCACCCTGCTCCGCGATGTGGAACCGGGCGCCGTTCGCGGCCAGGTCGCGGTGCACCCACGGACCGGCGACCCGGACGTTCCAGCCGGCGGTCCGTCCGCCCAGCGGCGACGCGCCGAGGGGCCGGCCCGCCGCGCCCGAGCCGTCGGCCGGGTCCTCGGGGGTCGAACCGGCGTGCGGGACGGTGGTGGCTGGCGGAACGGGCGTCTGGTCGAGCGGCATACGGAGAGCGTGTCACATTCGGGCCGGGAACATCGTCCCGGCACTCGTTCGGGCTACAACCGAGGCGCCGGGTTCCGGAACCCGGCTCAGTGCTCCAGGGCCGCGCGCTCCTCGGCGGTGGCCGGCCGGGGCCGCGCGTTCTTCAGCACGTCGGCGGTGGCCTGCGCGCCCTCGATGGTGCGGCGCGGCGGCTCGATCTTCTTGAAGGAGCGCCAGGCCAGCAGGCCGAGCAGGCCCGCCAGCAGCAGGAAGGCCACGCCGACCAGGGCGAAGGCGCCGCCGAGCGGCACCCCCCAGTACTTCAGCAGGTAGGCCGCCGCGAAGCTGAACATCGGGATCGAGGCCAGCGCGACCACGCCGGCCACCACGATCGAGACGCTGCCGGCCACGCCGCGCTTGACGTCCTGTCGGATCTCCGCCTTGGCCAGCGCGATCTCGTCGTGGACCAGGGCCGACAGGTCAGCCGTGGCCGCGGCGAACAGCTGACCGACCGAGCGCTCGCCCTCGTAGGGCGGCCGGGTGCTGTCGGACGGGCCTGCGGTTCCTGCGGACATCTGGTCTTCTCCTCTGCTGAGATTCCGGACAGCTCAGAATCATGCCCCTACCGGCCAGTCAGGCACCACTTCAGGCCGACCGAGCCGGATGACGTGTCACCCTTCCGCAGCCGCCCGGCAGCTCTCCGGTTCGCAGACCATCCCATCATGCCCGGCGCCCCGTCAGCCGGTGACCGGGCCAGGCCGGGCCGTGCCGTCGCCGGCCGTCGGGCGGCTGTCCCGTTGGCGGTCGTCCTGGTGTTGGTCGTCCTGGTGCTGGTCGTCCGCTGGGCGGTCGTCGCGCTGGTAGACGTCCGGGATCCCGTCGCCGTCGCTGTCCCGGTCCTCCTCCTCGCAGAGCTGCCGGTAGTGCCGGTTGCGCAGCTTGAGCAGCACGGTCGCCACCAGCGCGCAGAGCAGCGACCCGATCAGCACCGCCGCCTTGGCCCGGTCGGCCAGTTCGGGGTCGTTCGGGAAGGCCAGCTCGCTGATCAGCAGCGAGACGGTGAAGCCGATGCCGGCCAGGGTGGACACCGCGAACAGGTCGGACCAACTGAGCTGGGGGTTCAGCTCGGCCCTGGTGAACCGCGCGGCCAGCCAGGTGCCGCCGAAGATGCCCACGGTCTTGCCGACCAGCAGACCGAGCACGACGCCCAGCGGCATCGCCTGGGTGAAGACGTCCCGGATCGCGCCGGACGAGATCGTCACCCCCGCCGCGAACAGCGCGAAGACGGGCACCGCCACCCCCGCGGAGAGCGGGCGGACCAGGTGCTCGATGTGCTCGCCCGGCGAGTGCTCCTCGGCGCCCTCCCGGTGGCAACGCAGCATCAGGCCCATCGCCACGCCGGCCACCGTCGGGTGGATCCCGCTCTCGTGCATCAGCGCCCAGATGACCAGGGCCAGCGGGACGAACAGGTACCAGCCGTGGACGCCGCGCCGGTGCAGGAACCAGAACAGCACCAGCCCCGCCAGCGCGAGCCCGAGCGCCCAGAACCTGATCCCGGAGCTGTAGAAGACCGCGATGATCAGGATGGCGATCAGGTCGTCCACCACGGCCAGGGTGAGCAGGAACGCGCGGAGCGCGGAGGGCAGGTGACTGCCCACCACGGCGAGCACGCCGAGCGCGAAGGCGATGTCGGTGGCGGTCGGGATCGCCCAGCCGCCGGGGTGCCCGCCGGCCCCGCTGTTGGCCACCGTGAAGACGATCGCGGGCAGCACCACGCCGCTGACCGCGGCGACCACCGGCAGCAGCGCGGCACTGGGGCTGCGCAGTTCACCGGCGACGAACTCGCGCTTGAGCTCGATGCCGGCGACGAAGAAGAAGACGGTCAGCAGCCCGTCCTTGGCCCAGGCCTCCAGCGGGAGGTTCAGGTGGAGCGGGGCGGAGGGGCCGACCGGGTGGTGCAGCACGCTCTGGTAGGCGTGCGGCCAGACGTTCGCCCAGACGAGCGCGGCGACGGCGGCGAGCAGCAGCAGGATGCCGCCGACCGTCTCGGTGCGCAGGGCCTCGGCCAGGTAGCGGCGCTCGGGCAGCGGGAGCAGGCCGAGGAACTGACGGCGCGGGTGCGTGGTCGAGCGGTCCGGCGAGCCGTCTGACGGCCGGTCCGCCGAGCGGTCCGGGCGGTCCGTCGAGTGGTCATGGGGCGGCGGGCTGGCCACGCGGGGGACCTCCAGGGCGCGGGACGGACGGGTGGATGCACCGGTGGTGCAGTGCCGACCAGACTTCCCGGCGCGCCTCGGAGAACTGTCGCCGATCTTGTTGCGACCTTGACAGTCTACGGGAGGCCGAGAGTGATATCCGTATTGTCATATTTTATTGGCGCAGAAGGTGGGGTGCTGGGGCAAGCCGGGCGGCGGTGCGGGTGGCGCCAGGGTGGCGTCGGGGCGGCCTGGGTGGGGGTGGGGGAGCCTCGACTTCCGCGGTTGCGGCCCAGGTCGAGCGCATGCGGCGGAGCGTGGGCGAACTTATCGTCATGTCAACGCGCCGCGCGGAGAAGCGGCCGCAATCGACTCCATTCGGAGGCAACCCCATGTCCGTTCAGGAACCGGCCGAGCAGGCCGGGCCCACCGCGGCGGTGCCGTCCGGCCGGACCGCCGTGCCGAACCCAGCAGCGGGAGGTGAGGGCGCGCAGAGCACGCCGCCCCTGTTACCGCCGGCCGGGCGTTCGCCCGTTCCGCCCCCGCCCGCGGTCCCGCCCCGGCCCACCACCCCGTCCGACCCGACCAGCACCCCCCTCACGCCGGCCCCGGCAGCCGTGCCCGACACCGCGCCGCAGGTCGCGTTCACCGGCCGGCCCGCCGGCGCCACCGCACTGCCGGCCCGCCAACTGCGGTCCCACCCGCCCGTCGCGCTCTCGCTGCGCGGGTCGGCCGCCGGGGACGCGCCGGCTGGTGGCGTGCCGCCTGCCGACTCCCCGGGTCGTGCGCCCTCCCGCGGTGCCGTCCGTGCGCCCTCCCGCGGTGCCGTCCGGCTCGCCGGCGCCCGGCGCGCGCCGGGCCGGGAACTCGCCACCGCCGACGCCCTGCGGATCGAACGCCGGCTGCGACCGCTCTTCCAGGGCCTGCCGCCGCACAGCGGCATCGCGGTCGCGGTGATCCAGGGCGAGCAGCGGGCCGTCGCCTGCCGCGGGTACACCGATCCGGCGGCCCTGCGGCCGGTCCGGGCCGACACCCGGTTCGAGCTCGGCTCGGTGACCAAGACCTTCACGGCGCTGCTGCTCGCCGAGATGGTGGCGCGCGGCGAGGTGCGGTACGACGATCCGATCGAGCAGTACCTGCCGGCGGGTGCCGTCCCCGGGTACCCGAAGGAACGCCCGATCACCCTGCTGCACCTCGCCACCCACACCTCCGGCCTGCCCCGGCTGCCGGTCGGCCTGCTGCCGAGCACCACGCCGCACTGGTTCACCCGGCCCTGCGCGACCTTCGGCGTGGCCCACCTGCTGCACTCGCTGGCCCGCACGCCGGTGCGCGGCACGCCCGGGAACCAGGTGCGCTACTCCAGCCTCGGCTGCGGGCTGCTCGGACTGGTGCTGGAGAACGCGGCCGGCCTGCGGTACGAGGACCTGCTCGCGGACCGGGTCTGCGCCCCGCTCGGGTTGCTGGACACCTCCTGCGGGCCGGGCGGAGAGGTGGGCAGCGGGTACCGGCGGGGCCGTCGGGTCCCGTCGTTCCGGATGCCGGCGCTCCCCGGTGCGGCCGCGTTGCGGTCCAGCGCCGACGACATGCTCCGCTACCTCCAGGCGCTGGTGGTGGCCGGTGCCGCCGACGGGCTCGACGCGTCGCTGCGGACCGCGCTGAGCGAGGTCCGCCGGCCGCGGGCACCCTGGCGGGCCACCGGCGGGGGGATCTGCCTGGGCTGGAAGCAGCAACTGGTCGGGGCGATCGGCGGGGAGGCCGAGCGGGCGGAGGCAGCTGAGGAGATGGACCGTCAGGCGGCCTGGGAGCTGGGCGGTCAGGCGACGGCAAGGGAGCCGAGCGCGTCGAGTCCCGAGCAGCGGCTGCGGCAGGTGCTGCTCGGTCTGCCCCAGGGGGCTGCGGCCTCCCGCATGTCCGGGGTGCGGGGTCGGGCCGGGCGGGCGGCGGCCCGGATGCCCGCGGACCGGACGGGTGGTGGGTGGCGCGGCGGCCCACGGGCGCCGGCTGCCCGGGACAGCGCGGCCTGGGACTCCGCCGGCGGCGCGGTCGGGCGCGGTCGGGCGGCGGTGCCGGGCGAGGAGCGGGTCCGGGACGGCCGGGGTGCGCGGGACGACTGGGGTGCCCGGGACGGTCGGGACGGTTGGGGTGCTGCGGGTACTGCGGGTGCTCCTGCTGCCCTGGGTGCCTGGGACCGCCGGGCGGAGGCGCAGCAGGTCCTCTTCCACGAGGGCGGCACCCGTGGGTTCCTCGCGTTCGCCGGCTTCGACCCGCAGGCCGGGACCGGTCTGGTGGCGCTGGTCAGCTCCCCGCCGGCCAAACGCCGCCGGTTCCTGCAGGCCGCGCACGTGACGCTGCGCGAGCTGGCCGCCGACGCCGACCGGCAGCGCTGCTGACCGACCGCAGAAACGGCTGTGGGCCCCCTCCGCTTCGCGCGGGGGAGGCCCACAGCCGTTCGGTTCAGCCCGTTCGGTTCAGTCCGTCCGGTTCAGCCCGTTCGGAGCGACGGCCGCCCGGTGACTCAGTCCTCGCTACCGGCCGACGGCAGCTGGGACTGGATCAGGTTCATCACCGAGGAGTCGGCCAGCGTGGTGGTGTCGCCGACCTCGCGGCCCTCGGCGATGTCGCGCAGCAGGCGGCGCATGATCTTGCCGGAGCGGGTCTTGGGCAGCTCGGTGACCACCTTGATCTGCTTCGGCTTCGCGATCGGGCCCAGCGTCTTGCCGACGTGGTTGCGCAGCTCGGCGATCAGCTCGTCGCTCTCGGCGGCGTTGCCGCGCAGGATCACGAAGGCGACGATCGCCTGACCGGTCGTCGCGTCGGTGGCGCCGACCACGGCCGACTCGGCCACGGCGGGGTGGCCGACCAGGGCCGACTCGACCTCGGTGGTCGAGATGTTGTGACCGGAGACGAGCATGACGTCGTCCACCCGGCCGAGCAGCCAGATGTCGCCGTCCTCGTCCTTCTTCGCGCCGTCACCCGCGAAGTAGCGCCACTCGGGGATGCTCGCGTCGTGACCGTGGCCGAAGCGCGACCAGTAGGTGTCGATGTAGCGCTGGTCGTCGCCCCAGATGGTGCGCAGCATGGACGGCCACGGCTCGGTGAGCACCAGGTAGCCGCCGGAGCCGTTCGGCACCTCGCGGCCCTCGTCGTCGACGACGGTGGCGGCGATGCCCGGCAGCGCGCGCTGGGCCGAGCCCGGCTTGGTCTCGGTGACGCCCGGCAGCGGGCTGATCATCATGGCGCCGGTCTCGGTCTGCCACCAGGTGTCGACGATCGGGGTGCTCCCGGCGCCGATGTGGTTGCGGTACCAGATCCACGCCTCGGGGTTGATCGGCTCGCCGACGCTGCCCAGGATCCGCAGCGAGGACAGGTCGAACTTCGCCGGGATGTCGTCGCCCCACTTCATGAAGGTGCGGATCGCGGTGGGGGCGGTGTAGAGGATGCTGACCTTGTACTTCTGGATGATCTCCCAGAACCGGCCCTGGTGCGGGGTGTCCGGGGTGCCCTCGTAGATCACCTGGGTGGCGCCGTTGGAGAGCGGGCCGTAGACGATGTACGAGTGGCCGGTGACCCAGCCGATGTCGGCGGTGCACCAGTAGACGTCGGTCTCCGGCTTGAGGTCGAAGACCGCGTGGTGCGTGTACGAGGCCTGGGTGAGGTAGCCGCCGGAGGTGTGCAGGATGCCCTTCGGCTTCCCGGTGGTGCCGGAGGTGTACAGGATGAAGAGCGGCTGCTCGGCATCGTGCGCCTCGGGGGTGTGCTCGGCGGACTGACGCTCGACCAGCTCGTGCCACCACACGTCGCGGCCCTCGGTCCAGGCGATCTCCTGGCCGGTGCGGCGGACCACCAGGACGTGCTCGACCTGGACGTCCGGACGGGCCAGCGCCTCGTCGATGGCCGGCTTGAGCGCGGACGGCTTGCCGCGTCGGTAACCGCCGTCGGAGGTGATGACCACCTTGGCGTCGGCGTCCTGGATCCGGGAGGCGACGGCGTCGGCGGAGAAGCCGCCGAAGACCACCGAGTGGGCCGCGCCGATCCGGGCGCAGGCCAGCATGGTGACGACCGCCTCGGGGATCATCGGCAGGTACACCGCGACCCGGTCGCCCTTGGCGACACCGAGCTCCAGCAGCGCGTTGGCCGCCCGCGAGACCTCGTCCTTCAGCTCGGCGTAGGTGATCGCGCGGCTGTCGCCGGGCTCGCCCTCGAAGTGGATGGCGACCCGGTCGCCGAGGCCGGCCTCGACGTGGCGGTCGACGCAGTTGTAGGCGACGTTCAGCTTGCCGTCGGCGAACCACTTCGCGAACGGCGGGTTGGACCAGTCAAGCGTCTGGGTCGGCTCGACGGCCCAGTCGAGGCGGCGGGCCTGCTCGGCCCAGAACCCGAGCCGGTCCTCGGAGGCCTGCGCGTACGCGGCGGCGGTGACGTTGGCTGCTGCGGCGAGCTCGGCGGGCGGGGCGAAGCGCCGCTCCTCCTTGAGCAGGTTCTCCAGGCTCTCGTTGCTCAACGCGTACTCCTCATCGAGTTTGTTCGCGGCGCTTTCCCTCGCGAGCCCCGCGGGAAATGGGCGCCAGTGTTGCGGGATATACCCCCTGCTGAGGGATTGTCCCGTGTGTCCCAGCGCACAGCTCACCAGCTGAACAGGTCACTTGACAAGGGGCCCTGCCAAATTGGTGTAGACCTTTGATCGATTGTTGGTCGTCAGGGGCAAGGCTACGTGCACGTGAAGCGGATTGGTGTCTGTTTTCCACCGTTTCGTGATCTGTTTTGCTCGCAGTGTGTCATGTTGCGGTCGAGTCGTGGGTGATGGCGCGTCCCCGCAGGTTTCGGGAGTCGTGGACGACCTCGTTTCAGGTGCTGCGGCGAGCCTTGACGCCTGGTGTGGCCGGTACTCCACTGAAGTCATCAGCCCAGCAAGGCCGCCACCGATTCGCCTGGGCCTGGTGTGGCCGCAGTGGCGCGGCGGCGTGCGCTCGCTGGCGTGGCACTCAGGGGAGTTGAGCCATGTCGGAATCTCCTGTTCCATCCGCCCCGCTGCCGAGACCCGGCGATTTCGCCGTGGTGCACATGGGTGGCGATATCGGTCGGTTGATTCGCCTGGGCCAGTGGCTCAATGGCGACGGTTTCGCCGACTACGAGCACGCCTTCATCCTGGTCGGTGACGACGAGGTGGTCGAGGCCGAACCCGGTGGCGCGCGGCAGGTGCCGCTGTCGACCTACGGGGGTCATCAGACCCTGTGGTCCAGTGATCGGATAGCGCTGACGAGCGATCAGCGGGTGGCGATAATCGCCGCCGCCCGCCGGTACCTGGGGGTGCCGTACAGCTTCCTCGACTACGCGGCCCTGGCGACCCACCGGCTCCGCCTGCCCGGTGGCGGGCTGGTCAAGGGGTACGTCGCGGACACCCGGCACCAGATCTGCTCCCAGCTGGTCGACCAGTGCTACCAGGACGCCGGGATCCACCTCTTTTCGGACGGTCGTTGGCCCGGGTACGTCACGCCGGCGGACCTGGCGCGGGTGATCGACTGAGGGGATGAGGCGGGGCGCGCCCTGGTGTCGGCCGGCGCTGCCGATGCCAGGGCGTGCGCATTCCCTTGACAGGTTCCTGGCCGGGCGACACCATCGCAGTTCCGGTTAGGAACCTTTACTAACTGGTGGATCCCCCACTCCGCGTGCCGACTTCGGTCCGGCGCCCCGTCATGGTGTCTCATGGGGCGCCGTGTTGGGGTGCCCCGCGGGCCGGACAGGTTGGCATCTGAAAGGTTGTCATGGACAAGAAGATCCGCCTCGCCGCAGCGGCCTCGGCGCTGCTGCCGGCCTGCCTCGGCCTCAGCGCCACCCCCGCGCAGGCGGCCTCCGCCTTCCCCGCCCACTACGCCGCCCCCTACCTGCAGATCGGCGGGTCGGACGCGGGCGACCTCGCCGCCGACCACCAGGCGAGCGGGGTGCGCTACTACACCCTGGCCTTCCTCACCCCGAAGTCGGGCTGCACCCCCATGTGGGAGGACGGCAACGACGCGCTCGGTGCCTTCACCGGGCAGGTCAACGCCCTCAAGTCGGCCGGCGGGAACGTGATCATCTCCTTCGGCGGCGAGTCGGGCGGCGAACTGGCCCAGACCTGCTCCTCGGTCTCCGCCCTCACCGCGAGCTATGCCAACGTGGTCAAGACCTACGGCATCACCCGGCTCGACTTCGACATCGAGGGCAGCGTGCTGGACGACACCGCGGCCAACGCCCGCCGGGACCAGGCCCTCGCGGCGCTGCAGAAGGCCAACCCCTCGGTACAGGTCGACTTCACCGTCCCGGTCGACCCGACCGGTCTGGAGTCCAACGCCCTCGACCTGCTCAAGGACGCCAAGAGCAAGGGCGTCCGGGTGAACCTGGTCAACATCATGACCATGGACTTCGGCAACGGCCAGAACGCCCTGAAGGACGCGGAGTCGGCCGCCAACGCGACGCACGGGCAGCTGGCCGGACTCTACGGCGGCAGCTCGGCCCAGGTCTGGGGCCGCCTGGGCCTGACCCCGATCGCGGGTCGCAACGACGACAACGAGAACTTCACCCAGGCGAACGCCGCCACCCTGGAGAGCTTCGCGGCCGGCAAGGGCGTGCAGGAGCTGGCGTTCTGGGAAGTCGACGGTTACGACAAGGGCACGGGGTACGCGTACTCCAAGATCTTCAACAAGATCACTGGCTGACGATCACGGGCTGCCGGATCGCTGGTTGGCGGGGCATCGGTCGGCGGGCATCGGTTGACGGGGCCACCGGTCGGCAGGGTCGCTGGTTGGTGGGGTCGCCGGTGGACGGAGGGTGTGCCGGCCTGACCGGTCGGGCTTCCCGGCCCGGCCGGCACACCCGGTGCGCCGCCTGCTGCGCACCCGGTGCCTGGTGTCTGTCGCCTGGTGTCTGCTGCCGGGTGGCTGCTGGCGCGCGGCCGGCGTCAGGCGGCGCTGGCGATCTGTCGGGTTCCCACGACGGGGCTGAACCTCCCGCTCTCCCGGTCGAGTACGTAGGTCTGGGCGGTGGCGAAGTCGAAGTACATGCCGACCAGCGTCAGCGTGCCGTCCAGCACGCGCTCCTCGACCGCCGGATTGGTCAGCAACTGGTCGAGCTGCTGGATCACGTTGGTGATGCAGAGCTGCTCCACCTGATCGACCACCGGTCGGTCCGTGAACTCCGCCGGGACCCGGGCGAGCCGGGCCAGCGACCCGCGCCCGTTGCGCAGCCAGCGGGCCAGCGGAGTGGGCCGACCGGGTTGCTCGTGTACGCCGTTCAGCAGCGCCTTCATCGCGCCGCACCCGGAGTGCCCGCACACCGTGATGCTGCGCACCTCCAGGACCTCCACCGCGTACTGCACCGCCGCGGCCACCGAGTCGTCGGCCGCGCCGGGCTCGTGCGGCGCGGGCACCAGGTTGCCGATGTTGCGGACCGTGAAGAGGTCGCCCGGGCCGCTGTTGGTGATCATGCTGGTGACCAGGCGGGAGTCGGCACAGGTCAGGAAGAGCTGGGAGGGGCTCTGCCCTTCCCGGGCCAGGCGGGCCAGCTCGGGGCGGATTAGCGGGGCGGTGTGCACCTGGAACCCGCGGACCCCGCTGAGCAGCCGCCCGTGCGGGTCGTCCTCCTGGTCGATGCAGTGGTGGCCGACCCACGGGGTCCAGGCGCGGCAGCGGTGCGGGCCGGCGTCGTCGGCGGGGAGGACCGTGCCGTCGGGGTTCAGGACCTGCTCGTCGTGGCGGTCGGTCACCATGGTGATCCGGTCGCCGCGGGCGATCCGGTCCGACCGCCAGGTCCGCAGGGCCTCGAAGGCGGAGTGGTCCAGGAACGCGCCGTCGTGCCGGATGGTGACCGGGGTGCCGAGCGGGATCGCGGCGAGCGCTCCGGTGAGCCGCGGCACCGAGAGGAAGGTCAGCGGGCCGTGCAGGCGCAGCTCGCGACCGCCGTGCCGATCGCTCCCCACCTCGATGTTGGCCCGGCCGAGTCGGTAGAGGCCGAGCACCGCGGTCATGGCGGCCCCGGTGGCCACCCCGAGCGGGACGCCGAGCAGGATCACGCCGAGCACGGTGGCCAGGTAGACGGCGAACTCGCGGTGGCGGTGCACCTTGCGGATGTGCGCGGCACCCACCATCCGGAGGCCGACCACCAGCACCAGCGCCGCCAGAGCGGCGAGCGGGATGCGGCGCAGCCCGCCGGTGAGCGCGGCCGCGGCCAGCAGCACCCAGCAGCCGTGCAGCACGGCGGACCAGCGGGTGCGGGCGCCGGCGCGAAGGTTGACCTCGCTGCGGATCGTGCCGCCGGCCACCGGGAGTCCGCCCAGCAGGCCGCTGACCAGATTGGCGACGCCCTGCCCGCGAAGCTCGCGGTCGAGGTCACCGGGCAGCCCGCTCTGCCGGTCGACGGCCACCGCGCAGAGCAGTGACTCCACGCCGGAGACCGCGGCGACCGTCAGGACGGCGCCGAGCACGCCGAGCACCGGGCCGTGCGGCAGCACGGGCAGGTCGCGCAGGCTCCAGTCGGCGAGCTCCACCCGGGCCAGCCGGAAGTCGCAGGCCATCGCCAGTGCGGTGCCGGCGGCCACCGCCACCAGGGCGGCGGGTACCTGCCCCAGCAGGGCGCCGACCCGGCCGGCCCGGCCGGGCAGCCGGTGCAGCCGTGGCCACCCGCAGAGCACCGCGATGGCCAGCAGACCCACCGCGACCGCCGGCAGGTGCGGCCCGGACAGCTGGGCCGGCAGGGCGAGCAGGTCGGCCGGTGTCGATCCCTGCGGGCTGCCGCCCAGCACCACGTGGAGCTGGGCGACCGCGATGGTGATGCCGACGCCGGCCAGCATGCCGTGGACCACCGCCGGGGACAGTGCCAGGGCGGACCTGGCTGCCCGCAGCGAGCCGAGCAGGAGCTGCAACAGCCCGGCGCCGACCGTGATGGCGCAGGTGGCCTGCCAGCCGTAGCGGGCGGTCAGGCTGGCGACGATCACGATGAGCGCGGCTGACGGGCCGCTGACCTGCAGGGGCGTTCCGCCCAGCAGTCCGGCCACGATGCCGCCGGCTCCCGCCGCGATCAGCCCGGCCGTCAGCGGCGCACCGGCGGCCAGCGCGATGCCGAGCGAGAACGGCACCGCGAACAGGAAGACCGCCAGGGAGGCCGCCAGATCCGGTCGGCTCGGGCCACCGTGACGGGCGGTCGCCGCGGACTCCGGCTGTGGGCCGGGCACGGCCCGGGCCGGCGGGGCGTGGCTCTCCGTGGTGACGTCGGTGCGAGGCGGGAGAGGGGGAGTGTCGAGGGCCATGGCTTCCCGTCCTTCCGGGGAACGGACGCCGTCGCGTCCAGTGCTGCGGCCAAGTCCGGCGCCGGTGCGGTCGATCGGGACGACTGCCTGGGGCACGACAGGAGCTGGGGTGGCTGCGGAGCTGCGCCGGAGGCGGGCGCAGAGCTCTGGCCACCGATCTCACGCACCAAGACTTGGTAAACTATGAGTAATGGAAGCTTCGCATAGCGCAAGTGTGTGCGGGAGCCTTCTGGTGGAGATTCACTCCGGTGGACGGCGTGCGGAGTTCACCGAGCGCCCCTGTGAGGGTCTCAGGCAGGCGCCCCCAGGTGGTATCACCGCAGGTCAGCGGGGTATGACGCCATGTCGACGGGTGGCCGGTACGCCGGAGGGCCGAGCGCCCGCGTGCGTCGCGGGTGCCCGGCCCTCCGGGTGATGCCGGCTCAGACCGCGGCGCCGGCCGGGTCGGTGTCCGGGACGGTCTCGGCGGCCGGCGCGGCTGCTGCGGCGGCGCAGGCGGGCTCCGCCGGCCCGGCCGCAGGTTCGCCGTCGTGGGCGTCGAGCGCCGCGGACTCGAGGACGAACGACGGGTCGACCTGGGTCGCCAGGTCGACGCCCGCCTTGGCATTGCCCCAACTCTCGGCGTTTCGCAGGTGGAAGTGGACGGCCTGCGCGGTGTACCGGCGCGGGTCGCGGTGCTGGTGCGCTGCGTCCAGCTCGGCGCGCAGCAGCTGCAGGACGGCGCGGTTCTCCGGCTCCAGCGAGTCCAGGGGCGGTTCGGCGCCCTGCTCCAGCTGGCGGACCCAGGTCGACTGGCCGAAGACGGCGAGCAGGTCCTCGCCGACCTCGCGGCGCAGGAACGCGAAGTCCTCGGCGGACTGCACCTTGTTCCCGACCACGCGCAGGGCGATGCCGAAGTCCCGGGCGTACTCCTTGTACTGGCGGTAGACCGAGACCCCCTTGCGGGTCGGTTCGGCCACCAGGAAGGTCAGGTCGAAGCGGGTGAAGAGCCCGGAGGCGAAGGAGTCGGAGCCGGCGGTCATGTCGGTGACCACGTACTCGTCGGGGCCGTCGACCAGGTGGTTGAGCATCAACTCGACCGCGCCGACCTTGGAGTGGTAGCAGGAGACGCCGAGGTCCTCCTCGGCGAACGCGCCGGTGACCAGCAGTCGCACCGAACCCTCGTCCAACGCCACCGGGCGGGCGCAGGCCGCGTACACCGGGTTCTCCTCGACGACCCGCAGCAGTCGCGAACCCCGGCCGGGCGGCGTGGTCTTGATCATCTCCGCGGCCGAGCCGATCCGCGGGTTGCTGCCGCGCAGGTACTCCTTGATCTCGGGCAGATGGGTGCCGAGCGCGGGGAGTCGGGCCGCCTGATCGTCCGTCAGGCCGAGTGCCGGGCCCAGGTGCTGGTTGATGTCGGCGTCCACCGCGATCACCGGTCTGCCGGCGGCCGCCAGATGGCGGATGAACAGTGCCGACAGCGTGGTCTTGCCACTGCCGCCCTTGCCGACGAAGGCGATCTTCATCTGGGACTCCGGCTCTCGGTCCGTCGAGCGGCTCGGGGTGGCGATCGGCGGACTTGTTGATAATCGTTATCGTATCCGAGAGTTGCCATCGTAGACCGGGTTTGGGGTGGTGTGCGGGAGGGAACGGTGGATTGCCTCGAACGGGTGATGCCGGGGTTGCTGTGCGGCCTGCGGCGGGGGTGTCGTTACTCTCGGGTAGGTGAGCACTGGAACTGATCCGCTTGTCCCGCTGGCCGAGCTGCCCGGGGTGCCCGAAGCCGTCGCCGAGGTCCGCAAGGCGGTGGACCGGCTCTACGGCCACCGGGTGATGCGGCGCCGCGCCCCCGAGGTCACCTCCGAGGCCGCTCTGCGCGGCGCCCGCGCGTCGGCGGCACTGGCCGGTGCCGACTGGCCGCTGGAGGAGGTGCGCCGACGCAGTGACTTCAGTGCCGGGCCGGAGGACCGCGTGGTGGGCGCCTCGCTGCGGATCTCGGCGGAGGCGGGCCAGCTGCTCAGCGTCTGGCGCACCTCGCCGCTGCAGGTCCTGGCCCGCCTGCACCTGCTGGCCGCGGGCGACGCGAGCCCGGCGGCCGGGCGGCCGCGCCAGGACGGCGACGCCCTCGACGAGCTCTTCCCGGTCGACATCGCACCCCTGGACGGCGTGGCGGCCGCCCCCGACGTGGAGCCCGGCCAGGGCTCGGTGCCGGCCGGCGGAGCTGTGGACGGCGTCCCGACGCCGTTGCCGCCCGCACCGCCGGCCGGCGAGGTGGCGGCCCGACTCGACCAGCTCGCCCAACTGCTCGCGGCCCGCACGGCCGGCGCCCAGGGGGCGGCGCCCGCGCTGGTGATCGCCGCGGTGGTGCACGGCGAACTGCTCGCGCTGCGGCCGTTCGGCAGCCACGACGGCCTGGTGGCCCGGGCCGCCCAGCGGATCGTGCTGATCGCCGAGGGGCTGGACCCGAAGGCGATCTGCCCGGCGGAGGTGGGCCTGGTCGAACTCGGCACCACGGCCTACCGGGAGGCGCTCGCGGGCTACCTGTCGGGGACGGCGGAGGGCATGGCCCGCTGGATCACGCACTGCGGCAGGGCGCTGCGGCTCGGGGTCCGGGAGAGCACGGCGGTGTGCGAGGCGATGCAGCGCGGCATGGTCTGAGCGGTGCGGCCGGGCGGTGGCGACGGGTGCGGCGGTCGCTGCGCCGTCGCCCCGGCCGGCGGATCGGGCAGTGCGCCCGGCTGCGCACAGAGTTGCGGCGACACCCCGACTGCTGGTGTCGCCGCTGGTACAACGATCCGGGTGACCATGCGTGCACCGGATGTGCCCATCAGGCGGGGATCCTGCCCGTTCGCCTGGTGCGGCGGCCCGATCGCGGGTCGGCTGCACGTGGGTGCTCGGAGGTTGTACGCGGTCCGTGGGGCCTGAACTGCGGTGTCGGTCTGACCTCTTCGGGTCCTTCCGGGTCTCGCGGGCCGTGAGTCCTTTGTATCTCGGATCCTGGGCAAACGGAACTCGAATGGCGAAGTCTTTACCTTTTGTCCCATTTGACATGGTCTGACTGGCTGGCAGTCCTCGCCGTCCGCCGCCGGGCGGGCTTCCGGCGGGCCGGCCGGGCCCGTGGGAGCGTCCCGTTGCGGCCGGGGCGCGACGAGCCTCGGGGCAGGTCAGCCGACCGGGCGGCGCCGCCTCGCCAGCTGCCAGACCAGTCCCGCGCTCAGGCAGGCGGTGCCGACCGCCACCACGGCCAGCACGGAGCGGCTCGGGGCCTTGAACTCCGGCAGTCGGCGGTGCAGTTCGATCGGCCGGTCGAAGACCAGGACCGGCCAGTCGCGGGCGGCGGCCTCCTTGCGCAGCGCCCGGTCCGGGTTCACGGCCGACGGGCGGCCGACGGCCTCCAGCAGGGGCAGGTCGGTGACCGAGTCGCTGTACGCGTAGCTGTCGGCGAGGTTGTAGCCCTTGCGGTCGGCCAACTCGCGGATCGCCGCCGCCTTGTTCTCGGCATACGCGTAGTACTCGATCTCGCCGGTGTAGCAGCCGTCCTCGATGGCCAGCCGGGTGGCGATCACGTGGTCGGCCCCGAGCAGCGCGCCGATCGGCTCGACGACCTCCGCGCCGGAACTGCTGACGATCACCACGTCCCGTCCGGCGGCGTGGTGTTGCTCGATCAGTGCGGCGGCCTCCTCGTAGATGATCGGCGCGATCAGGCCGTGCAGCGTCTCGGCCACGATCTCGCGGACCTGCTGGACGTTCCAGCCGCGGGTCAGTGCGGAGAGGTACTGCCGCATCTTCTCCATCTGGTCGTGGTCCGCGCCGCCGACCAGGAAGACGAACTGCGCGTAGGCGCTCTTCAGCACGGCCCGACGGTTGATCAGGCCGCCCTGGTAGAAGGGGCGGCTGAAGGCCAGGGCGCTCGACTTGGCGATGATCGTCTTGTCGAGGTCGAAGAACGCCGCCGTACGGGTGAAGTCGACGGCCGGGAGCGCGGTGGCCCGGTGGCCGGCGCCGTGGCGGCCGGGAGCGGGCTCCGGCGCGGCCGTGGGGTGGGCACCGTGTGGCGCGGTGCCGGTGCGGGCGTCGGGACCGGGCGCGTCGTCGCCGGCGTCGGCGGGCCCGGCCGCGGGCTCGTCGATCGTCTGCGGAGCGGTCCGGCCGTCGTCCGGCGTGACATTCGCTGCGCTCTCCGGAGCGGTGTTCTCGGTACCGCTGGCGGTATCGGCGTTCTCGGTGGCGTCCACAGGAACCGAGGATAGATGGCGGTCCGATCGGCACGGCCATTCGGTGGACGCGAGGGCATGCTGGTTTGTGTTTCTGGCCGCTCGGGTACACCATGGAAGTCACGGATCGTTCGCGACCGTGCTAACCCGGTCCGGCTCCTCCCCCCCGAGTCGGGCCGTGGATAGACGACCCCCGCTCTCCCCCCCGGCGGGGGTCGTCGCATGTCCGGGGCCATTTTCCGGGCCTGGCGCCGTGCCTCGGGTGACTGCTGAGGGGCGCGGGGGTGGCGATCCGGGTGATCCCGCGAGCGGCGGCAGTCCAGCCCGATGGTTACTGTGAGTAGTTATCCGGGTGGTGTGTGGAGTCCACTGCGCGGCCTCGTCAATTTCGGTGTGCGGAACTCCTCGGACGAGTGATGTGAGGCCGTCCGGGTGAGTTCGGATATCCACATCCCCGGGGTTATCCACAGCGAATCGAAGGGTCGCAGCGGCATGGGCGGGACGGCGGCACCGTAGTGCGCAAGCCGAGGCCCGGCCCGACCGGTGGCGTACAGCTGCCGACCAGGGCGATGCAGGGCCGCGGCGCCATCGTCCGCACCCGCGCCGCGCCGGACCGGGTCCACCGCACGCCTTCGCTCGCGAAGTCCGCGGTGCCCGGCCTGCGGGGTCTCGGGAGGATTCCGCCCTGGGGAGGCCACCATGTCCGCACCCGTGCTCGAATTTGTCGAGCCGGCGCTCGAAGCCCCCGGCTCGGCCGGCCCGTTGATCATCACCGAGGACGAAGCCCTCGCGGAGCACCTGGTCAGACTCTGCGCGGCGGCCGGGGCCGAGCCCCGGCTGCCTTCCGGGGCCCCGCCCCGCCGGCTCTGGGAGAGCGCCCCGCTCGTCCTGCTCGGCGACGACCAGTACGAGCGCTGCGCGGAGCTGCCCAGGCGGCCCGGCGTGGTGCTGCTCGGCCTCGCCCCCGAGGACTGCGGGGTCTGGGCCCGTGGCGTCCAACTCGGCGCCGAGCAGGTGCTGTTCCTCCCGGCGGCGCAGACCTGGCTGCTGGACCGGATCGCCGATGCCGTGGAGGGCCCGGGCGACGCGGCGCTGACCGTCGCCGTCCTGGGCGGCCGAGGCGGTGCGGGCTCCTCCACGCTCGCCTGTGCCCTGGCGGTCACGGCCGCCCGGCTCGGCCACCGGGCCATGCTGATCGACGCCGATCCGCTCGGCGGCGGGGTCGACCTGCTGCTCGGCGGCGAGGCGGTCGACGGGCTGCGCTGGCCCGACCTGGCCACGGCCCGCGGCCGCGTCAACGGCACCGAACTCGTCCAGGCGCTGCCCCGGTTGCACCGGATCAGCGCCCTGTCCTGGGACCGCGGAAGCGCCCCACCGATCCCGCCGACGGCCATGCGCAGCGTTCTCACCGCCGCACGAAGACGCGGTGGCCTGGTCGTCCTCGACCTGCCACGCCACCTCGACCGCGCAGCCGGCCTGGCACTGGACCAGGCCGACACCGGCCTCCTGGTGGTACCCGCGGAGCTGCGCGCGCTGGCGGCCGCCGGCCGCGTCGCGGCCACCGCCGCGCCACAACTGGCCGACCTGCGCGCGGTGGTCCGGCTGCCCGGCTCGGCAGGCCTGCGAGGAGCCGAGGTCGCCCGCGGGCTCGGCCTGCCGCTGGCCGGGGAGATCCCGGACGAGGCCCGGCTCCGGCTCGATGCCGAGCGCGGTCGTCCGCCCGGCCTGCGGGGCCGCGGCCCGCTCGCCCGGTTCTGCGTCACCTACCTCGACCACGTCCTGCCCAGCAGCGAAGGGGGACCACGCTCATGAGCGCCCACGCCGGCCTCGTCGGCCACTCACCGGACCGCCACCTGCCGTGGCCCGCAGCGCCCGGGCGCGGGCGGCCACGGTCCACCCCGGCCGTCCTCGGACGCCGGACCGTCACCACCCCGGGCACCGCCCCGCCCGAGCCCGGCACCGACCTGCTCGATGCGGTCCGGCTGCGGCTGGCCGAGGCGGGCGCTGCGCCGACCACGGCCGAGCTGACCGCCGCGTTGCGCGCCGCCCGCCCGCCGCTCGGTGGCGACGACCTGCTGGAGACGGTGGGCGCGCTGCGCGCCGAACTCGTCGGCGCCGGGCCGTTGGAGGCCCTGCTGCGCGCGCCCGGCATCACCGATGTCCTGGTCAACGGGCCCGACGAGGTCTGGGCCGACCGCGGCGGTGGGCTCCGCCCCGAGCCCGGCGTGCGGTTCGCGGACGCGGCGGCGGTGCGGCACCTGGCCCACCGCCTGGCCACCGCGGCCGGTCGCCGGCTCGACGACGCCCGCCCCTGGGTCGACGCCCGCCTGCCGGACGGCACCCGGCTCCATGCGGTGCTCCCGCCGATCGCGACCGACTGCACCCACATCTCGCTGCGGATCAGCCGTCGGCGGCCCTTCGAGATCGACGAGTTGGTCGCGCTCGGCACGATCCCGCCGGCCGCTGCCGGGCTGCTCGGCGCCATCGTCCGGGCACGGCTCTCGCTGCTGGTCAGCGGGGGGACGGGCAGCGGGAAGACCGCCTTGCTGAACGCCCTGCTCGGCCTGGTCGGCCCGAACGAACGGGTCGTCATCGCCGAGGACTCGGCCGAGCTGCGACCCCGCCACCCGCACGTGGTGCGCCTGCAGGGCAGGCCGCCCAACCAGGAGGGTCTCGGCGAGCTCACCCTGCGGGACCTGGTCCGCCAGGCCCTGCGGATGCGGCCGGACCGCCTGGTCGTGGGGGAGGTGCGCGGCGGCGAGGTGCTGGACCTGCTGGCCGCGCTCAACACCGGCCACGAGGGCGGCTGCGGCACGGTGCACGCCAATACCGCCGCCGACGTTCCGGTCCGGCTGGAAGCCCTCGGCTCGATGGCCGGGCTGGAACGCACGGCCCTGCACAGCCAACTGCGCGCCGCCCTGGACCTGGTGATCCACCTGGTCCGGGACCAGGCCACCGGTCGGCGGCGGGTGGCGGAGCTGCACACCCTGGCGGGCGATGTCGGTGGGCTCGCCGTCACGGTTCCCGCGGTGCGCTTCGGGGCGGACGGATCGGTCGTCCACGGCCCCGGTTGGCAGCGCCTGACAGAGCTCTGCGCGGCCCGTGGCGTCGCGCTCGACGGGAGGCAGTGATGAGCGGGTGGATGCCGGTGCCGACCGGGCGACAGGTCGACTGCGTGCTCGTCGCGCTGCTCGGTGCGGCGGCGGTGGCGGCCTGGGCCTGGCTGAACCACCGGGCCCGGGTGCGGCGGCGATCGCGCGCCGTGCTGGACCGGTGGGGCGGTGCCCAGGTCCTGCTGCGGGTCGGGCTGCAGCGCCTGCGCTGGTTGCTGCGGCCGGGGCCGTTGTGGCCGCGCTGGCTGGTCCCCGAGCTGCTGTCGGTGCCCTGCGGGGTGGTGGCGGGGTACCTGCTGCGTTCGCCGGTCCCGGCGGTGGCCGCGGTGTTGCTGATCTTCCCCAGTTGCCGTTGGCGGGAGCGGCGCCGGGCGGCTCGGGCCGAGCACGCGCGGGCGACCGCGGTGATCGAACTGTGTGCCGCGCTCTCGGGGGAGCTCCGCAGCGGTGCGACCCCGGAGCAGGCGCTGGACACGGTCACGGGCCCCGGGCGGGCCACGGCCGGCCTGCTGGAGCGGCTCGGGGAGGAGGCGGTGGCCCGGCTGGTGGCCGGCCGCTTCGGGGCCGACATCCCGGCCGCGCTGCGATGGCTGGCGACCCTGCCGGGCGGTGGCGGCGGTGCCGCGCTCGCCGCCTGCTGGCAGGTCGCGACGGAGAGCGGCACCGGACTGGCCGCCGCGCTCGACCAGGTGGCCGACGCGCTGCGGGCGGACCTGGCGCTGCGGGAGGAGGTGCAGGGCGAGTTGGCCGGGCCACGCACGACGGTCGCTCTGCTCGCAGCGCTCCCCGCCTTCGGGCTGGTGCTGGGCTCCGCCCTCGGGGCGGCGCCGGTGGGGATCCTGCTGCACACCCCGCTGGGCTGGGGGTGCCTGGCGGCCGGCGCCGTCCTGGAGGCGGTCGGGCTGTACTGGAGCGGCCGGATCGTGCGTGACGCACTCGCCGATCTGGGGATCCACGGAGGAGCGGCGGCGAGACCCGCCGCCCGGGCCGCTGTGCCGCAGCAGCCAGGCCGCTCGGAGCCGCCGACGGTTGTCGGCGGGCCCCGGGGCATTGCCGGCCCGGTGCCGGTGCGCCGGGGCAGTCGTCGCCCGGCGGTCCGGACCGGTGCGGGTCGTGGCGGGCTGCATCGAGGCCGCGGGCGCGAGCGACGGTGGTGGGAGGCGGTGCGGCGAACCCGTGCTTCCGGTCGGCACCGTGCCGGTACCCGCGGGGCGGTCCGCAGCCACCGGCCCCGTCCGACGGGCGGGCTGGTGGGGAGCCCAGGGCTGGAGGTGTCCTGGTGAACGGCCGCCCGAGTGGGTTCGAGCCGGCCTTGCCGGTGCAGCTGCTGCCGCTGGTGATCGGCGTCCTCGGGTTCACCCCGGCGGTGCTGCTGGTGGCCGGCGCTGGGCGATGGCTGCGCGGGCTGCTCGGTCGACGACGGGCCCGGCGGCGAACGGCCTCCTGGCAACTGTCCGTTCCGGGGGCGGCCGGGCCGCCGAGCCGGTCGCCGGCAACGGGCCGGCCGGAGCTGCCGGGCCGACGGCACCAACGCGTCGAACGGGCTGTGCCGATGCTCGTCGGGCTGCTGGCGGGCACGGTGCTGCCCGGAGTGGCAGGGGTCCTGGGCGGTGTCCTGCTCGCGCTGTTGCTGTGGCGGGTGCGGCCCGGCCGCCGGGCCGTACTCCGGCGGGCGGCCCGCGAGCAGGAGCTGCTGCTGGCACAACTCCCGCTGACCGCCGAGCTGCTGGCCGCCTGCCTCGGCTCCTCGGCGGCGCCGGACCAGGCGGCCGAGGCCGTTGCCCGCACGATCGGCAACCCGATGGAGTCGCGGTTGACCGGCGTCGCGGCGGAACTGGCCCTGGGCGCACCGCCGGTGGCCGTCTGGGAACGGCTCGGGGACGAGTCCCCGGCGCTGGCCCCGCTCGCCCGCTGCCTGGTGCGGACGACGATCAGCGGAACGCCGCCGGCCGCCTCGCTGGCCGGACTGGCCGTCGTACAACGGGCGGCCGCCACGCGTGCGGCACACGCCCGGGTGCGCCGGGCCGGGGTGCTGGCGACGGCACCGCTGGGGCTCTGCTTCCTGCCGGCCTTCGTCCTGATCGGCGTCGTCCCGGTGGTGGTCGGGCTGGCGGCCGCCTTCGGCCGGCAGCTCTGAGCGGGCGGCCGTGGTGCCGGGTCAGGGCACCGCGGTGAGTGAAGTGGTTCGCAGGGGACGGCGGTCGTCCACGGCCGGCGGTCCCTCTCACAGACTAAGGAGAACAGATCCATGAACGAGCTGAGTGACGTCGCCACCCGGACGGTGCCGGTGGTGACCTACGTTCCCTCCCGGCGGAACCGGCGGGTGAACCGACTGCGCCTCGGCGGCGGCCCGGTGACCGGCGTGGGGCCGGGGCCGGTTTCTGGCGGCGGGTCCGGGCCGGTGCCGGTGCCGGTGGCGCGGGGTGGGCCGCTGCTGCGCGGTGCGGGAGCCGTGCCCAGGTGCCGCGCCAAGTGCCGCGCCGGGTGGCGAGCGGTCGGTGCCAGGTGCGGCGCGCTCCACAGGGTCGCGGACCGCATGCGGCGGAAGTTCGCCGGTGCCACCGACCTCGGTATGTCGACCGCGGAGTACGCGGTCGGCACGAACTTTATCTAGGGTTGTCAAGGGCTTCTCGCAGGTCAGCCCAAGAGTGATCTGTTCCGGCACATGAGGCACGTTGGCCCGCGAAACCATGCAGAATCGCCGTGGCCTCCGGCTGAACGGAGGCCACGGCGTTGGTGGCGCTGTTCCTGGACGACAAGGTCATGCGCGAGCGAGTCAGCTCTCGGTGCGCTTGTACTCCGTGATGACGATGATCATGGCGATCACCAGGAGCAGGGCGATGACGGACTCGATGTACCAGGGCACCCCGGCCGCTGACCCGATCCACAGAACGGCGATCAGGGCTGCGGCGAGGACCAGCAGCTTGGAGATCTCGCTGGTGGCCTGGATCAGCTGGTTGGTGTTGTTGCCCGGCACGGACAGTTCGCTCTTGGCCCCGTCCTTGGTCACCGAGATAGCCGCGTAGGCATCCGCCGTGGGCTTGTCGATGTCCTCAGGCCGGCCGAGCGGCGTCACCCTGATCCGGATTTCAGCCTCCTGCGAGGGCACTTCGTCCGACTCGTTCGAATTCGGCATGTATGGCGTACTTTCTGTGCGGCCGGGCCCGGGATCGCTGGTGACCCCGGAGTCCCCGGCTGCCCCTCAGCGCAACCTGACGGTCTGATGCGCTGAAGCCGCCCTCAGCCAGGTGCGGTCCCTGAGCTAGGGCACAGCAGCACGCTGAGAAGCAGGCCTCAAGAGCCTTCGGTGGTCACCGGAGACGTTGAGCGACATGGGTTCTCCTCTCGCGGTCCACCCACTTTGGGCGGAGGCACCCGCGTGGCATACGTGCGCCACGTAGCTCGTCCACGTCGTTAGCGCGGACGAGCTACGGCAACTGTACCCCCAGGGCACCGGTGAAGGCGCAAAACCGTACATTCATCGGTGCGTATTGAGTCCTCTAATGCTAGCCTTGAGGCACGTTTGCACACAGCGTGCAGGCAACGGCAGGGGGAGGAGGAAGGACCCCGCATGACTCGAGAATCTGAGCCGAAGGCCACTCGCTCCGGGGACAGCGAGCGTTTCAGCATCACTTTGATCCCGGCTGCACTCCAGGCCCTCGCAAAGCTCATGGGCGTCACCGGCCTATCCCGGGCAGATGCCATCAACCGCTCTGTACAGGTGTATGGGTTCCTGGCGGAGCAGATGGACTCCGGGAAGGAGGTGCTGTTGCGCGATAAGGACGGCACCATGGAGCGCGTCCACATCGTCTAACGGCTCACCGCCGTGCCGCTGGCTAACGGCAGCACAGTCTCAATCCCGGCACCGTCGAGGCCACCCATGCGGTAGTACGCATGGGTGGCCTCAGGTGTGTCAGTGCCAGTGCACATGGGGCAGGACAAGGTGCCGCCGGGGAGGGGGGAAAGGATGTTTGATCCCTTCTTTTCTTTTTTTTTTTATCCAATCTCACCGGGCCCCACCCCCC